>JAEZDX010000259.1 GCA_023417975.1 Bacillota bacterium | reverse complement strand
TAGCTGCGTCAGCGCAATCTCTGATAATAACGTATATCTGTCTTTTCTGCCCTTCCCCTGCACTACATGTATAAGCATTCTGCCGCTGTCAATGTCTTGAATTTTGAGTCTTACAACTTCCCCTACTCTAAGTCCTGCAGAATATATCAAAAACAATATAGTCCGATGCTTCTCATTATCAAGGGCATCTAAAATCCTTTTAACTTCTTCAAAACTAAGTACATTAGGAAGTTTATTTTCTTTCTTTGGTCTAGGAAGGGCCTCAATTATCTTTCTCTGCTTAAGCGTGTCATTGCATAGAAATTTAATGGCACTTATAGCTTGATTCGTATATGAGTGTGAAGTCTTCTGTTCTTCAAGGAGAAATAGCGAATACTTTCTTATATCATCTAGTTTGATTAAATCTAAATCTTTACCAATGAAGCTTGAAAACCTTTTAAGATGTTTTATGTAAGTTTTTCTCGTTTTAAAACTATACCCTTTTAGTTTTAGCTGCTCATCCACTAGGTTAAAAAGTCTTTTATTGTTTTCATTACATATAAAATCTGCAGCTATCTGTTCATCTATGAATAAACTCCTAAGAGTGCTCACATTTTCAGCTTTATAAGGAACTGACCATTCTTTCTTTTCGGCATTCCAACTGTAGCCTGTGATACTCTTTATTTTTTGTATCCTCTCCTGTGAGTATGGAAATGTAATAATTAGTTTATCTTCAAGCTTTAATATTTTAATTGACATGGTGAAATCACTTCCTTCTAAGAACTTACGTTCTTGTTGTAATTATCACCATACCATGCTTTTTTATTCAAAGATTGACCATTAATTACATTATATAACAGCCAATGGCACATTTCATTAATTTTGTTACATATCTTGGACAATATTATGGTACTTTCTCTATCAATCTTAATATATTTTTTGTCTCAAACTTTTTGCATCCATTCTAAAACTTTACGCAATCTCATAACTCTACTAGCAACATCTATAACCGAAGCTTTAATAGTTATCGAACAAAAAATTTTCGAACCCTAAATATTTGTAGATCAGAAAAGGCGTATATCCTGAATTTAACTTAGGATACACGCCTTCTTTTATCCATATTCAACTAATACATCAAATAATACTTTGCCTATATTATGCCATAACTTATCTTCACTACATGTTCAAGTCATTACTTCCCGGAGTTACACTTACACTGCCGGAGCTGCCATTTACCAAACTGAAATCAGGATAAGCAAGTACTCCCATTTCAGGTATATCCAACCCTTGCTCTTCCGCTTCTGCCGGAACTCTTAAGCCTATTATCTTATCAAGCACCTTCCAGAATGCAAAGGATGAACCAAAGCCCCAAACTATTAGTACTCCAACGCATATGAGCTGTGCAACAAACTGAGACGGGTCACCGTACAATAAGCCTTTAACTGTACCTGACACGTAATTTAATCCATCTCCGTAAGTACCATCGGCAAATATACCTGTAGCAAGAATTCCCCAGCACCCGTTCACAGCATGTACTGCAACAGCACCAACAGGATCATCTATCTTGAATTTGTTTTCTACTACGCTTACAGCTATACAAACGAGAACTCCGGAAACTGCTCCGATAAAAAATGCTGATATACTATTAACAAAAGCACAGGGAGCTGTTATTGCAACCAACCCAGCCAAAGCACCGTTGCAAGTCATAGAAGGATCAGGTTTACCGTATCTGAACCACATATACATCATGGCTACAAAGCCACCTACAGCACCTGCAATCATAGTATTGGTTGCAGCTACAGAAATCCTTAAGTCTGTACCACTCATTCCGCTGCCTGCATTAAAGGAAAACCAGCAGAAAAATAATATTATAGTTCCTACCATAGCCATTGGTATATCATGTCCGGGCATTGCTACAGCCGTTCCATCTTTTTTGAATTTACCTATTCTTGGTCCTATTACTATAGCACCGGATAATGCCATCATACCGCCCATAGCATGAACAACACCTGAACCGGCAAAATCCACAACTCCATGACCAAGCCCAAAATTCTTACCAAGCATAGCCATCCAGCCTCCGCCCCATACCCAGTTGCCATATAACGGATAGTAAATCATAGATACAAAGAAAGAGCTTATTACTATAGCAGAGAATTTAACTCTCTCCGCCATACCGCCTGTCGGTATAGTACATGTTGTATCCATAAACACCATCTGGAAGAAAAACAATGCAAATACTCCTACATCATAAGCACCACCGCTTGTAAGCATGAAGCCTTTTGTGCCAAATAGTCCAAAGCTTCCTATAGCAAACTCATTATTTAAGACGGCTGTGCCGCTCCCCAAGGAAGCTACACCTCCAACTCCCCCAAACATTAAAGCAAATCCTATTAAATAGAAGCCTATAGCTCCAACCAGAAACACCATGAAGTTCATGGCCATAGTGTGCATGGCGTTTTTAGCACGGGTAAAACCTGTTTCAACCATTGCAAAGCCACACTGGAAAAAGAATATTATACTTCCTGTTATAAGAACCCATACAAAATTCAAGCCCATTTTGTTTTTACCGACCTGATCTGCAATTTCCTGCGCAGTAGGTGCTCCAGGCGATGCTGCAGTTATATCTGCGGAAGTACCTATAGTAACACCGGAAGGATCCCCTTTAGGAGCATTGGTATCGGCAAATACGGTTGTGCCGATAATCAACGTAAACATTGAAATCATAAGTAATAAAAAAGTCCATTTGTAAAATTTCTTCATTTCAAGACACCCCCAATTTATTTACTTTCTGAAATTATTCCAAGAAAACTTTAAGTTTTCCTTTATCAGTTTGTTTCTCATTCTCAAAATTGCTCTAAAATACCTTACCCCAAGAAATATGGCAGCTGCCGCAAAAACAGCTCCAGGTATTTTTGCATTTAACACCATGTAATAGATACCTTCATTAATACTGTAAAAAAAATAAATAATGCCGGATACTAAAAGTAAAAAATCCATTAATGCCAGTACCAATATGCTTATCTTTCTATCCATTACATCCATCCCCTTTAAACGCTTTGAATTAAATTGCTGCTTCACCGGTTTCTCCGGTTCTTATTCTTATGGCATTCTCTACATTATATATAAATATTTTGCCATCTCCTATAT
>JAEZDX010000245.1 GCA_023417975.1 Bacillota bacterium | reverse complement strand
CCGGGGTAAATTTAAACGAAGAAATGACAAATATGATTAAATTCCAGCAGTCATATAATGCAGCTGCCAGAATGATAGTAACTATGGGTCAAATATACGATACACTTATTAACAAGTTAGGGGTGGGCTAAGATGAGAATAACTAATAACATGTTGATTTCAAATATGTTAACGGCCTTGGGGAATAACGAAAGCCGTATGAGTAAGTATCAGAGTCAATTATATACCGGAAAAAAAATTCAGCTACCTTCTGATGACCCTATCGTTGCGGCCAGAGCATTGAAATTGAGAACAGATGTTTCAAAAATAGAGCAGTACCAGAAAAATCTAGGGGATGCGCAATCCTGGGTAGATGCTACGGATGCAGCACTTGCGCAAATCGGAAATATACTAAAACGTGCAAAGGAACTTTCTACTCAAGCTGCAAACGGCACTAATTCCTCATCAGAGACAGGTGATATAGGTCAGGAAATGAAACAATTAAAAATTCAGCTGGTACATATAGCAAACTCTACTTATAGCGGAAGATATATGTTTTCAGGATTTCAAACAGATCAAAAATTAATTGAGGATAATGAAGCTAGTACTGATTTTGGAAAATTTAAAATCGGTGTTAATAATGCAACGGAAAAAATACAGTTTGAAATTGGTGAAGGTGATAATATAAATATCAATGTGACCGGAGGAGATGTTTTTAACAAAGGATGGAATGCTGTTTACGGAGATGAACCGTCAATGATAGCTCTATTTTCCAATGTTATAGCTGACATGGAATCAGGTAATAATACAGGTGTAAAAAATCAGCTGGATAAGTTTGATGAGCAAGTTGATAATCTGCTCAGAGTCAGGGCAGATATTGGTGCAAGGCAGAACAGAATTGATTTGTCAGCAGATAGAATGAGCAATGATTTGGTTAATATGACAGATTTGATGAGCAAGAATGAGGATGCTGACCCTGCAGAGACAATTATGAATCTTAAAATGGAAGAAAATGTTTATCAGGCTTCATTGGCAGGAGGAGCTAGAATTATTCAACAAACATTGGTGGATTTTCTAAGATAATACAAAAGAGTGTGATATAAGGATGTGAGATGTATGGGACTTTCTATCCAGACAACACCCGCAAAAATCTCTATTGAGACAGTTGATTGCAGAATAGAGCTTAAAAGTGAGATGGCAAGATTAGAGTTGAAACAAAAGCCGCCTGTAGTTAATATTAAAACTGAATTGCCCAAAGTTTTAATTGACCAATATGAATGTTTCGCCGAAGAGGGCCTGAAAAATAATTATGATTTGCTTAAAGAACAGTCAGATTTTGCAAATCAACATGTCATGGAGTATATTGCCAGGGTTGCGCAGGATGGAGACGCCATGGCTAAAATCGGGAATAAGGCAAATATAATGATTGATATTGCCCAAAGGAATTCCGTTACTACCCATGAATTCGGTATGGTTACAATGCCAATGTCAAGGCCTAAAATTGACGCTATTGGGGGAACCGTTGAATTTGATCCGGAGCCAATAAATGATATTGGCATGAGAAATGGGGTAATAGGAACATACATTCCGGCTCAAACGAATTTCAACTACACCCCCGGAAAAGTTAATACAAACGTAGTATCATACGGCTCCATAGAAATTAAATATACAGGCAATAATGTAGATAGTTATATTTAGGCATTATTGCCTTTTTACTTATCCACAAAAACTCGTCTGAGCGGTATAATAAGCTAAAAAAGAAAAATAAATTTGGAGGAGTAAATATGTTATTAAAAACAAAACATTTTGGTGAAATTGATATAAAAGATGAAGATATAATTGAATTTAATGAAGGTATTGTTGGATTTGAAGATATACACAGGTATGGGATTATCAGAAATCAGGATTCTGACTCACCTTTTAGCTGGATTCAGGCCATAGAGAAGCCTGAGCTTGCATTTGCAGTGATTGATCCTTTTGCCATAAAGAGGGACTACGATTTTGTACTGAATGATGAATATGTTAAGATGTTGGAAATCGAAGACCCTTCACAGGTTAATGTATTTGCAATTGTAGTAGTTCCAGAGGACTTAAAAAAAATAAGTATGAACCTTAAAGCTCCTGTGATTATAAATACAAATAACAGAAAAGCAGCGCAGGTGATTTTGGATACAGATGAGTATACGGTAAGACATTATATAATGGATGAACTCCAGAAACAGGAGGTGTAGCATGCTTGTATTATCCAGGAAAAAAGACCAGTCACTAATGATAGGAAATGATATTGAGCTTACAATCATAGATATACAGGGAGATCAGGTTAAAATCGGCCTGAGGGCCCCAAAAAACGTGTCAATATACCGTAAGGAGTTGTATCTTGAAATACAGGAAGAAAACAAAAAGGCCGCAGCTGCGGGCATTGTAGAACTTGATTCCATACTAAAAAAATAGTTCAAAGCATAAAAAGTTTAAAGATTTTTGATTTAACTATAAAGTATTTTTAAAAAAGTACGATATATTAATTAAGCAGGAAGGTCGTACGCTATATACCGGCCGGATAGGCGGAGGGCAAGCCTGCATACCATTCGGGAAAGGACTCCCGGAAATATTAAAAATCATGGAGGATTTATATTATGAGAATTAATCACAATATTGCTGCAATGAATACTTACCGTCAGTTGTCAAGCAACACAGGCGCAACTAGTAAGTCATTAGAAAAGTTATCATCAGGTCTTCGTATTAACCGTGCAGGTGATGATGCTGCAGGTTTGGCAATCAGTGAAAAGATGAGAGGTCAGATTAGAGGTCTGGATCAGGCATCAAGAAACTCACAGGATGGTATTTCATTGATACAGACCGGTGAAGGTGCTTTGGCTACAGTTGGAAATATGTTGCTTCGTATCAAGGAACTTGCAACAGAGGCTGCAAATGGAACTTATTCCAGCACAGATTTAGGAAATATTAAGGCTGAAGTTCTTCAGATTTCTGCCCAGATTACTGATATAAAGAGTAATACGAAATTTAACGGACTTGTTCTTTTAGATGGTTCAACAGACATTCAATTACAGGTTGGTCAGGAATCATCTCAGACATTAAAACTTGATGCTTCTTCTGTTAAACTTGATACTGTTGAATCAGCAGTTCAAGGGTATGACTTGGGTACTCAGGGTGGTGCTACAAATTGCTTAACTGATATTGAAACCCAAATTAATGCGGTAAGTACTGCACGCTCTTATTATGGTGCAAGTCAGAACAGATTGGAGTATAATGTTCAGAATCTGGATATGACATCAGAGAATCTTTCTGCTTCTGAATCACGTATCAGAGATGTAGATATGGCAAAGGAAATGATGGAGTTCACAAAGAACAATATTCTGTCACAGGCAGCTCAGTCAATGCTAGCTCAGGCAAATCAGCAGCCACAGGGTGTTCTTCAATTACTCAGGTAATAGTTTTTTTGTAACTGATGAAGAGCCGGGGGATATATACCTCTGGCTCTTTTATTTAGATAATAATAAGTTTACTTTATCTTCTTCAGGAGGCAACTATGATTGAAACAAAGGAAGTCTTTCTTGCTCCTCAGTTTATGAGGAAATTTAAATGCTTGGGCTCGGAGTGTGAAGATACCTGCTGTAAAGGTTGGACTGTTTTTATTGACAAACAGACATATCAAAAGTATCGTAATATACAGGATAAAGAATTAAAACCATTGATGAATAAAGCTGTCACTCGCAATAGAAAAGCAGACAGTAATGACAAGAGTTATGCAAAAATTAATATGCTTCGAGAAGGGACATGTCCGTTTCTCAGTAAAAATATGCTTTGCCAGATACAACAAAGCCATGGAGAAGGGCATTTGTCCCAGATATGTGCAACTTATCCACGTACGGCTAACATGGTAAATGGTATTATTGAGCTTTCAGCTAGCTTGTCCTGTCCTGAAGTGGTTAGATTGGCTCTGTTTAACCCAGAGATGATGGAGTTTGATGAGTATGACGATAATTTTGGTGCGACTTTAATAAAACTGTACACTTTGAATACAGAGGATAAATTAGTAATAAATAGACCACATAAATATTTCTGGGATATCAGAATTTTTATTATAGATCTTTTACAAAATAGAAAATATTTTTTATGGGAGAGACTTATCTTACTTGGAATTTTCATGGAGAAATTTCAAAAGCTTATTGATGAAAACGATATTAGTAACATACCTCAACTAATACAATCCTATAACTATATGATTGAACAAGGGACATTTCAAGATGTCTTACAGACTATCCCAGCCGAAAATGACATGCAATTGCGACTTATTAAAGGTATTATTGATATAAGAATAGACATGGGTACCAGTAATAAAAGATATCTTGAATGTTACGAACAATTCATAAAAGGACTAAGTTATTCTGAAAAAGGACTAGATGAAGATTTTTTAAGAAATTATGAAAATGCATATGAAGAGTATTATAAACCCTATATGGAGAAACATGAGTATATATTAGAAAACTATCTTGTAAATTATGTATTTGCAAGATTATTTCCTTTTACTGATGGAGCTGCATTTGATGCGTATATGCTTCTTGTACTACATTATGCACTTATAAAAGTTCATCTTATCGGAATGGCAGAGTTTAATAAAGGATTGAACGAAGAGGTTATAGTTAAGCTGATTTCATCATTTACAAAGTTAGTTGACCATAATCAGATATATCTAAAGTCAATAGTAAAGGGTTTTAAAGAAAAGAATTTTATTAACTTACCCTATATGACTATATTAATTAGAAACTAAAACATGGCTCCAAAAACTGCTAAATATATATATAAGTTCATCCGATAAATTTATTAGAAGAGTTTTGGGGGTGCAGGTATGAAAATAGATGGAAGTGAATTAGTGAGTAATAGTATCAGTTCAAAAAGCAGCAATGCTGATATTCAAAAAGCAATAAGTACAATAGGCAAATCTGAGAGGGTGTTGACAACTACAAAGTCAATCTCCCAAATTAGCAATTATGATAAAGACAACATGCCTGTCTCTGAGAGAGTAGTTTTAGAAGCAATACAAAAAGCAAATAAGGCTATTTCCGGAGGGAACAGAAGGTTTGAATTCTCCATTCATGAAAAGACAAATGAGATAGTTGTAAAGGTATTTGACTCGGAAACGAATGAGCTGATTCGTGAGATTCCTAACGAAAAGGTTTTAGATATGGTGGCAAAAATATGTGAAATGGCCGGCATATTAGTTGATGAAAGAAGGTAGAGATATGAATATTAACTCAAACACAAACGGAGTGCAGGGCAATACAAATTACTCAAGGCTAACCGGAATGGTATCCGGTTTTGATACCGATGCTTTGGTAAAGGCTGCACTGGCAAAGGATCAGGCGAGAATTGATAAGATAAAGCAAAGCAGAGAGCTGAATATGTGGATGATTGATGCGTATAGAGATGTTACATCATCAATGCAGAGCTTTTATAATCAATTTTTTGACAGTGTTTCTTCCGCCACAAATTTGAAATTGACATCCACATTTTCCAGCTTCACAGCTTCAGGAATTTCATCTGATGTTATCAGTGTAGTAGCAGGTGGTGGGGCTAAAGCCGGAGTATATTCGTTATCAAATATTGTTGCAGCAACTTATGCCCGGATATCCTCGGGGACAAATGTAACAAATACTGTTGAGACAGGTGTGATTTCTCAGGCAGCTTTAGATACAATGAAAAGCTCCAGCTATAATAATATATTTAGAATAACCCTGAATGGCAAAACAG
>JAEZDX010000111.1 GCA_023417975.1 Bacillota bacterium | reverse complement strand
GTGTAAATCTAAGTTATCCATATCATTTCCTCCCTTCATCCCTTTAATAGACTCTCCAGCTTCTTTTTTGCCCTCGATAGTCTGGATTTCACAGTTCCCTCAGGAAGCTCCAGTACTTTTGCTATATCCTTAAGACTCATATCCTCATAGTAAAATAGAAGCGTTACTATCCTCTGTTCTCTCTCCAGACTATCAATAGCTTTGGTGAGTTCGAAGTCTGAATAACTATCCTCATAATACGCTGCATCCGAGTGCATGTCCTCCGTATATACTTCTCTTTTTCTTTTTCTGAATAAGCTATAGCATTCATTAATTATAATTTTTAAAAGCCACGGTTTAAAATTACTGTTATTTTTTAATGCTCCCAAATTTAAAAAGGCTTTTAAAATGGCATTTCCAATGGCATCTTCTATATCTTGAGGAGTGGAGAGAATGCTTCTTGCAGCCTTATACATAATAAATTGATTTCTTCGTATAATTCTTCCAAAGGCTTCTTTATCTCCATCCTTCGACAGCTGAACGTCTATATCTTGCGCTTGTGCTTTTCCAGCTGAAGTTTCTTCTTCCATTCTTTCATCCCCCTTTATACATATGACTGCTTATTCCAGCAATAAGTTCCACAATCAAAATAAAAAACACGGTCCCCATTCCTTCTATATGGAACAGAGACCCTTATCTAAAATACTTCAGTATCATGTAATTCACCAATAAACGCTTCAAAATTTAATACTCTAGGCTTGCTCAATAATATTTGTGCACTATTATAGATTTTTTTATCCTCAGTTACCAATATAAATTTATCAAATTTTTCACACAATATAATGAGTTTATAGTCGCTTATTGAGAGCTTATTTTCATTAATATAATATATTTTTTTGACATTATCGTATTTTATCATAGCTGACATCTCCGGTTTAAAATCCCCATTCATAGCCTCAATATCAACAACATGATCCAGCAGCTTCATAAACTTATCTGTAAGCACAGGCATGCCATTATAATTTCGATATTCCTTTGCAGACAGTTCTCCTGCAATATCCTTTGATATTTTATAATCCACTCCGCTAAACGCATCTATTTTATCCAATAAATACGGATACGCCCTCCAAATTCTAATAATAATATTAGCATCCAATAAATATTCTCTTTCCTTCATGTGAAATTTCTCCCCTATAATTCTTTCTATCTCATACTATTCATAAACTGCTTTTACGATGTAAAAATGAGCATATTTGATGTGACTATCTCCTCGTCCTCGTCCTCGTCCTCATCCTCAAGACACGGAAGAAACACTGTGAAGTTTGTTCCCACATTAGGCTTACTTTTCACTTCTATTCTCCCCTTATGTTCCTCGATTATCTTATAACATACACTTAGTCCTAACCCGGTACCCAATTCTTTAGTTGTAAAGAAGGGTGTTCCGATTTTCTTCAAATCTTCTTCCGTTATACCTTTTCCGTTATCCTCAATGCTTATGTACATTTCATTGGAATCAACTTCATAACCGGTCTTTATCTCCAGTCTTGCTTCTTTATTATCAATCATAGCATCTACCGCATTTTTACATAGATTTAAGATAACCTGTTTCAATTGTGTTTCATCACACAAAAGATACCTCTCTTCCTTTGAAAGCTTAATATCTACATTAACGCCCTTCATGAGAGAAGTACTATTTACAATGCTTCTTAACGAATCGAATATATCAGCCATTGATATCTCCTTTAGTTCGGTTTCTCTAGGCTTTGACAAAAATAAAAATTCACTGATAATTCTATTTACTTCACTTACGTCACTATCGATCTTTTCTGCGTACTTTTTTACATCTGGGTTTACAGCCAACATACTTATAAGCTGACTCCTGCCTTTTATTGTAGTTAAATAATTTCTAGTCTCGTGTACAATGGCTGCTCCCATTTGGCCGAGCAATGCCAGCTTTTCTTGCTGCATCATCTTCTGCTGGCTTTTTTTTATTTCAGTTACATCATTATTCACACTTATGGCACCTATTATTTCTCCGTCAACATTTCTTATGGTTGCTAGGTAACTCAACAAATCTCTTTTATTACTCTTAAAAGACTTTAAACTCACATCATAAAATTGCTTATCACCTTGTCCGCTTAAAGCCAAGTTAGGTAATTCTTCAGAATCGAACTCAGTTAATCGATTTAATTCTTCGATGTCCATACCTATTATTTCATTGCGGTGCCTTTCATATATAGCTTCCATGGCGGTGTTACACATTATAATTTTTCGGTTTATATCAATCATTAATATGCCGTTGCTTACAGAATTTAAAATAGTTTCTGTCTGGATATGTAGATTTCTTAATTCCTGATCTTTTTTTGCGTCACTGCATAAAATCAATATACCTTTCCTTATCTTCTTGGCACTGATGGATATCTTCACCTTATTGCCCTTAAAATTTCTATAGGTTCGAATTGTATTTATAATTTCTTTCTTGTCTTGCGCCATAGCTTCAAGTAAATTTTTTTCATCTATCTCATCTTTAGGAAACATTCGGAGAAATTGTTCAGGAGTAATTCCCTGAATCAAATCACTTTCACATCCCAAAAGTTCCTCTAATTTTTTATTTACATATTTTATTTTTCCATCCTCTCCATAAGTGTGAACACCGATAGGCAAGGCATCAAGGACATCATTTAGAGTTTCGGTTACAACAGTCAATTCATTATTTGCACTATTCAATCTTTTCCGTTCTTCCTCTAGTTGATCATAAGGATAGACAATGGAACTTAAAAAAATTCCTTTGAATATGTAGTAATAGGTGATTATTTTAAAAATATGTCCCATAGTCCAGTAAATAGAAACTACGGTTGTATAAATTGTAAAGCAAATTTCGGAAGCTATTCCGAACATCAATGCCATAAAAATATATTTATATGTGATAACACTCTTCTCATTTAGCTTATCTCTCATCATGTACATACTTATTATATATATAAGTATAACAACATATTCCAGTGCAACCTTTACAGGTGTCACGCCTTTATCTGTAAGCAGCACCGGAAGAATATCGTGATAGGTAATAACAAGTCTTGCACAACTAAGTACTACCAAGACTGTAATAAAAAGCTTGACCCACTTGCTGCACTTTGTGTGAGTAAGCTTAATTGACAGAAATATTGTAGCAGCTTCAGTAAGCCTTCCTAGCATCCAAAATCTCGTGGACAAATCAAAATATGACTGTGCAGAAAGATTCAATTTTAAGTGATAAAAGGTGTGCAGAATATCAAAGGAAGCTACAACTAAATACCCAAAGCCAAGCACATAGTTGCTCATGCTACTACGTTCATGTGTGAACCATACGGATATAAATACCGAAATGGCTATAAATATACATATCAGTTCAAGTATAGTATGATATACATCTAGATGAATAATAAATTTATCGTGTATGATTACAGATATAACTACTCCTGCAAATAGTACTAATGAAAATTTTAACAAAGCTTCACTTATAAAACTAATATGTGGCCTTTTTCTTAAGTTAATATTATCCAAATAAATCCGCCTCCAAGTTAACTGTTATTCAATTTTCATAATACTATAAATTTTCTGCGTTTGGAATAGTTTTCTATTTTATTACATTTTATTACATAATCCGCATTATTTTACTAATTAAAAATGGGCTTAATTCAGTAATTACTTATAAATCCAACCTTAATTATAATCGTATTGTTTCCTAATAATAATTGACTATAATATAATATGAGACCTAATAATATTGATAACAGAGAATATTTATGTACCTTTAATATAAAGATGGAGATGATTAACGTTGAAACATAAAGTATTAATTATAGGTGCCGGAGCTTCCGGATTAATGGCTGCAATTACAGCAAAGGATTTCGGGGCTGATGTGGCTATTATTGAAGGTGCGGACAGAGTTGGAAAAAAGATATTAACTACAGGAAATGGTCGTTGCAATATAACTAATCATAACATTGATTCACTAATGAAGAAGTATATCGAAGGTACCGATTCCGATATGAGTTCGTATGCAATGCCTTATCACAGCAGCAACAAAGACTTTTTTTTAGGTGTTCTGCGTTCCTTTACAGTGGAAAGTACAATAGACTTCTTTTCAGCATTGGGACTTCCTTTAACAACCTTAAGTGAAGGTAAGATGTACCCTTTGTCCCTGCAGGCTTCTTCCGTACTTGATATATTGAGAATGGCACTTGATGAAAGAGCCATACCCGTATATACAAATAGCAAAGTTACTGAAATAAAACCCATAAAATCCGGCTTTAAAGTACTGTCCAAGAGTACAGAAGGCGTAAATACCTTCCATTGTGAAAAAGTAATCATATGTACGGGAGGAAAAACTGCTCCTTCCACTGGTTCTGACGGCTCGGGATATAATTTGGCAAAGGCTTTAGGTCACAAAGTTATTCCTACTAATCCTGCTCTCGTACAATTAAAGCTTGACTATAAAAATTTAAAGGCACTGTCGGGAATTAAATTCGACGGTTATACCGAGATATTAGTTGATAAAGAAGTGCAGCGAAAAGAATTCGGAGAAATATTATTTACGGATTACGGTATCTCAGGACCACCAATTTTGCAATTAAGCCGTATTGCTTCCTGCAGCCTTTCTGAAAACCACAAAGTCAGCATACGAATAAATATGCTGCCGGAGTTCAGCACTGAGGAACTGGATAATTTAATAGAAAGTCACAAGGCGCTGCTGGGGCATAGAAGCTTAATGAGTTCTTTTGTTGGAATTATAAACAAAAAATTAATACCTATTATACTTAAAGAGGCAGGTATAGAGGATATTCATAAACCAATGTGGGAGCTTACCTGGAAGGAAAAAGACGATCTTATGAAATTGCTTCACAGCTGGGAATTTACAGTTACAGGAACAAACTCTTTCAGTAATGCTCAGGTAACAGCAGGCGGAATTGATACGACAGATGTAGACAAAGCTACTCTTGAGTCAAAGCTTTACAGTGGCTTATATTTTGCCGGTGAAATATTGGATGTGGACGGTGATTGCGGAGGGTATAATCTGCAGTGGGCTTGGAGCTCAGGCTATATAGCTGCCAAAAACTGCTGTAATCCTCAATAATTTATGTATCTAAATAGCATTTTTCTGCATATTGTAAATTGGAAGCAAGTGGTACTTTTTAAGTTCCGCTCAAAATAAGGAGGCTTTGTTAATGTATTATCCTTATAATTATATGTGCAGTAATTGCCAGTTTAGATTTGTGAAAACCGAAGACCTGCTGGATGGAAGTTGCCTGCGCATGAATTCTCCTGATAACCCCGTCACAATTACCACAAGAGAAATAAAATCAAGCAAAGATATTATTAAAGAAAATTTAAGAGTTCCAATACTTAGCGGCAATGTGAGCCCTGCGGTCCAAAACACCATAAACTCAAATATTAACGAAGATATAATGGAATTTAAAAGCCAGATGGAAGATGCTGCCGCCGAAGATGCTCAGAAAGCGAAACAGACCGGAGCTAAATTTATTCCCTATGATATATCAAATATATATGCAATAACCTATAACAAGAATGGCATTATAAGCATTTCCATTACCTATGATGAGTTTATAGGCGGACGGCATTACTATATAAGAGTGGCTTATAATTATGATTTAAATAATGGAAAATCCCTATCCGTACTTGATCTATTTAAGCCCGGCATAAATGGAAAAGCGTTGATTAATGCCGAAATAATACGAGAAATAGGAGCCAATCCAAAAAACTATTTTCCCGGAGCGATAAAAACCTTCAAAGGTATAGCTGACGATCAACCTTTTTATATTGACGGCAGCAACCTGGCGTTATTTTTTGGATTTAATGAAATTGCCCCCATAGCATCACAAATTCCTGTCATAACTCTACCTTTATTTAAATTTAAGGATTCCCTTAAACCAAATATTTTAAGGTGTGAAGAATAATAAAAATGCAAAAAACCCTACAATCATTTCCATATAATACAAACTAATTAAGTTGTTCCGGAAACAGATTGAAGGTCTTTGTGACCTTCCGTCTTTCCATCCGGTAACCGAATCATTCCTTCTCCCAGTAGGTCTCTAAAAGTGTATGGAGACTCCCTTCCCCATCCTCTATGCTGTGCCTGCAAATGATTTCAGAGCCTCTTTT
>JAEZDX010000095.1 GCA_023417975.1 Bacillota bacterium | reverse complement strand
ACATGGGCAATAAGATAAGCATAGATTCTGCAACCTTAATGAATAAGGGACTTGAGGTAATCGAAGCCCATTGGCTTTTCTCTCAGCCCTACGAGAAAATTACACCTGTCATACATCCCGAAAGTATAGTTCATTCTGCTGTGGAGTATATAGATGGAAGTATAATTGCTCAAATGGGTACCGCGGATATGAGACTTCCAATACAATATGCTCTTAATTATCCCAATAGGATGAATATGGTTGTAGAACCGTTGAATTTGGTGAGCATTGGCAAGTTAACTTTTGAAGAGCCTGATTATAATAATTTTCCGTGTCTGGCTCTTGCTTTTGAGGCAGGAAAACAAGGAAAACTTATGCCTGCAATAATGAATTGTGCCAATGAATTAGCTGTAGATTTGTATCTAAAGGAAAAGATTAATTATGGTGATATATACTACATTATTAACCAGTGTATGGAAAAGTTTGATTATAGTAAGGAAGTTACAGTAGAAAATATATTGAATAGTCAGGAAGAGGTAAGTACATATATCAATAATAAGTATAATTAGGAGGTATTTCAGTGTACATATTACTTGCTATATTAGCCTTTAGTGTTCTTATTTTGAGCCATGAATTCGGTCATTATATAATGGCTAAGCTAAACGATGTGAAAGTGGAGGAATTCTCTTTGGGTATGGGACCCAAGCTTTTCAGTATTAAAGGCAAAGAAACAGAATATCTTATTAAAGCTTTACCTATCGGTGGATATGTTAAGATGCTTGGTGAGAATATGATGGGAGAGGATGAAGAAAAAACTGATGATCCTAGAGCTTTTTCGAATAAGTCTCCTGCGAGAAGATTAAGCATAGTTTCTGCTGGAGTCATAATGAATCTGATATTGGCTGGCGTGATTTATGTTATACTGGGATATGGAAAAGGATTTGCAGTTCCTCAGATAGCTGAATTAGTTCCAAACTCTCCTGCAATTGAAGCAAAATTGATGCAAGGTGACCGAATTGTTGAAATCAACAATAAAAATGTTTCTACATGGGAAGATTTAAGTACTGAGATTGCCACTAAAGGTTCAGATACAATTTTGCTTAAGGTAAAGAGAAATGATCAAATTTTAGATTTTACAATTAAGCCTATGTTTGATAACGAAGAACAGAGATACATAGTTGGAATAGTTCCTGCTTACAACCATTCCCCATCAATAGGGCAGAGTCTTACGTATGGTTTTCATGAAGCCAAAACTTGGATTAAGCTTACATTTGATTCGTTAAAAACTATTTTTACAGGAAAAGCATCACTAAATGATGTAGGCGGTCCTGTAACTATAATCAAGGCATCCGGAGCAGCAGCTAAAGCTGGTATATGGTCACTCCTATCTTTTGTAGCATTTTTAAGCATAAATCTAGCTATTTTTAATGTTATACCTTTCCCTGCTTTGGACGGAGGTTGGATATTTTTATGCCTCTTTGAGATTATAACTAGGAAAAAGATAGATGAGAAAAAAGTGGCAGTAGCAAATTACATTGGCTTTTCTTTGCTGATGCTATTGATGGTATTAGTAATAATTAAGGATATACTTTTCCCTATAAATTTTTAGGAGTGAAATAGATGAATAGAAGGAATAGCCGAAAGATAAAAATAGGTGATATATATATTGGCGGAGATTCGCCTATAACAGTACAATCAATGACAAATACGGACACGAGAAATGTAAAAGCTACTATAGAGCAAATAAGGGGATTGGAGTCAGCGGGCTGTGATATAATAAGATGTGCGGTTCCTGATATGGAGGCGGCGGAAGCAATAACGCATATTGCTAAAGAAATAAATATTCCGTTGGTAGCAGATATACATTTTGACTATAGAATAGCTTTAAATGCCATAAAAAACGGAGTTTCAGCACTTAGAATTAATCCGGGAAATATAGGTAGTATGGAAAGAGTAAAAATGGTAGCTGAACATGCCATGAATGCAGGTATACCCATTAGAATCGGTGTGAACAGCGGCTCGTTAGAAAAGGAGCTTCTGGATAAGTACGGAAAGGTGTGTCCTGAAGCTTTGGTTGAAAGTGCATTAAAGCATGTAGATATCCTTGAAAAAGTTAATTTTAATGATATAGTAATTTCGATAAAGTCTTCAGATGTTTTCCAAATGATTGAAAGCTACAGATTAATAGCTCAGAAGATTGATTATCCGCTGCATATCGGTGTTACTGAGGCAGGTACCATTTGGAGAGGAACCATAAAATCAAGTGTAGGTGTAGGAGCATTATTAGCTGAAGGTATAGGAGATACTATTCGCGTCTCGCTTACGGATGACCCTATACAGGAGGTAAAGGTAGGAAAGGAAATCTTGAGATCTTTAGGATATAAAAAGGGCGGTATCACTTTTGTTTCCTGCCCTACCTGTGGAAGAACTCAAATAAACCTTATTAAATTGGCAAAAGAAATAGATGATAAATTGGAGAATTTAATTAAGGATATAATGGTTGCTGTGATGGGGTGTGTTGTAAACGGACCCGGTGAGGCAAGAGAGGCTGATATAGGTATTGCAGGTGGAAACGGAGAAGGTTTAATATTTAAAAAAGGTGAGATAATAAAAAAGGTAAAAGAGGAAGAGCTTGTAGATGCTTTAATGGATGAAATAGGAAGGCTGTAATTTTAGCGTTTATGCTCTTACAAAAATAGAGTTAAATGTAGTACAGTTCGGAACTAACTGGGGGCACAACATTCAATTTCTAACTTTTGCTTGTAATATTTTACTTATTATGCTACAATAATTCTTATGAACAGCTATATTTTGAGCAAGAGGAGAGTGGGAGATTTAAAACCCGCTCTTTCTATTTATGAGATACGCAACAATAGTTGCGTTTTTCATTGGTAAAAGTAATATAAAAAAAGGTAAAAGCACAAAATATATACACATTCAGTTTTCGGAGGCGATAAGTTTGAATAAAGATATTTTACTTCAGAATCTTAATAAATTAATAGAGCCCATCGTTATTAATTTGGGATATGATTTATATTACATAGAATATGTGAAGGAAGATGGGGAGAACTACTTAAGAGTATACATAGATAAAGAAGGCGGAATAAGTTTGGATGATTGCGAAAAGGTTAGCAGGCCAATTAGTGATTTGCTGGATGTTGAAGATCCTATATCGGAAAGCTATTATTTCGAAGTATCCTCTCCAGGAATGTTTAGACAGCTGTTCAATGAAAACCACCTTATGAAGTATAAGGGCTCTTTGGTGGCATTAAATTTAAAATCAAAAATTGAAGGAAAGAGATCTTTGAAGGGAACTTTACTCAATTTTGATGATAATAATATTTATATAAGTGTTGACAATAGCGAGATACAAGTGCCGAGAGAAAAAATTAATACAGTTAATCTAGAGGGGAGTTTAAAGGAGGTAGGTACAAATGAATGAGGAGTTTATTGGCGCTTTGCGTGAAATAGTAAAAGAAAAAGGCATAAGTGAGGATATGCTTTTTACAACCATTGAAGATGCTTTAGTAGCAGCTTATAAAAAGAATTATGCCGCTGCAGGGAATGCAGTTCAGAATGTAAGGGTAAGTATGAATAGGGAGACAGGAGAAATTCATGTATACTCTCAGAAAAAGGTATCAGAAGTTGTAGAAGACGATGTAAATGAGATAACTTTAGAAGAAGCTAGGGAGTTCAGTCCAAGATTTGATTTAGGAGACATAGTTGAAATTGAAGTTACGCCCAGAACTTTCGGAAGGGTGGCGGCACAGTCTGCAAAACAGGTTGTTGTGCAGAGAATAAAGGAAGCTGAAAGAAATATCATATATAACGAGTTTATAGAGAAAGAGTATGATATTATTTCCGGCACAGTTATAAGAAAAGATAAGGGCAATGTATTTGTAGATCTTGGTAGAATTGAAGCTGTACTCGGTCCTACAGAGCAGATGCACGGTGAAGAGTATAATTTCAATGAAAGATTGAAATTATACATAGTTGAAGTAAAGAATACTACTAAAGGAGCACAGGTAGTTGTCTCCAGAACTCATCCAGGTCTAGTTAAAAGGCTTTTTGAATTGGAAGTTCCAGAAATTTTTGAAGGTGTTGTTGAAGTAAAGAGTATTGCCAGAGAAGCAGGCTCAAGAACAAAGATAGCTGTTTACTCCAATGATGAGAACGTAGATCCAATGGGCGCTTGTGTTGGTCCTAAGGGAGTTAGGGTCCAAAATATAGTAAATGAATTGAAGAATGAGAAGATTGATATAATAAAGTGGAGTAAGCTTCCAGAAGAATATATTGCAAACGCACTTAGTCCTGCAAAGGTAATTGATGTAAGCATAGAAGAAGAAAATAAATCTGCAAAAGTTGTTGTAGATGATAGTCAGCTTTCACTTGCTATAGGCAAGGAAGGTCAAAATGTAAGATTGGCTGCAAAACTTACTGGCTGGAAAATTGATATTAAGAGTAAGACTCAGGCAGGACTTACTCAATAGTTAGGAGGTGTCTGGA
>JAEZDX010000038.1 GCA_023417975.1 Bacillota bacterium | reverse complement strand
TTGTGATAGTCTTAAATATATATTCGTTTGCCGATGCAGACGAGATTGACAGCATACGATATTTAGTCATTGCATACCATATTCCGATTAAAGTAACAGACAATGAAAAAATGCTTATGTTAAAAATATGAATATTAAAGATAGGTAATATAGCATCGAATAAAATGCTTATGAAGAAACTTACCGTTGACGTTGAAATGATAATCTTGGATTGAATCTTCTCCATCTTGGATTTGGATTTTTTCCCCCAGATATAAATATTATAAATTCCAGCTGTGATATATATAATATAATAAGCCACATACAAAACTTTCAAATAATCAAATGGATAAACATCCTTCCAAACGCCACCGGTTCTAATGATTATCTTGCCTGGATCACACCAGAAATCATTAACAAAGAAAAATATAGCCGGAACAAAAATTAATAATCTCTTTATACTCGCCATCCATTTCTTATCTTCAAATCTTATAATAATAGAGAAATCCAGCCAAAGGCTGTGAACAAAACACCAACCGAATGCAGCAACCATTCTCCAAAAATTAGCTGATTTCAAATCAGGTGCGATTGTCATGAAAGCATCACCCAAAGCCCAACAACTTATGTGTATGCAAAGTGAAAAAAATATCCTATTTTTAATTGACTTTGAATTTTTAAATATAGCATACATTCCAAAACTAGAATTCAATATAAAAAATGTAAATAGAATTAGAAAGATATTTTGCATTTGTTCAACTCCATAGCTGCATATTACATTTATTTTCTATATACGTTTACCTTCTGATATAAATAATTATATCTGGATTTCAATAAAATACAAAAGGTAAAACTCTCCAATTGAAAATTAGCATAAATCAATTACTTATCACAAAAAATTAATCAAAGGTATAAAAAATGAAGATAAGTTCGACACAAACCGCGTACCCCTGGGGTGTTAGACCAACTCCCTGATCCTTTTAAGAATTTTTAAAAAGGTGCCGTCTTGTGCAGCTTCCTCCCATATACCGGGCATATAATCTTCTATTTCAATAAAGTAAGCCAGGATGGCTGCGGTAGTATACAAATCTGCATTTTCAACAGCATCTATAACCTCTGTTCCTATTGGAATGTGATTTAACAGAAATTCACGAAAATCCGTCTCCATTATTCCTGTTTTATGAACTTCATCTACAAAGTCTTTTAACTTTTTATCATATTCCGGATATGCTTCTGTTTGTCCGTCATTTAATCCATCCTTTTGAGCTACCCAAACACAGAAGTTTCTGCTATGATCTTCAAAATAGCTAATATATTGTAATAATCTATCATACTTTCTTGTCATACTTTTCCCTCCCATGCTACGAGTTCCATTCTTTTATTATCTACGTTTACACTATAGCATATTAATTATAACAAATACGCTCACATTATTTCATCGATTTGACAAAAACCGCGTACCCCTGGGGTAAAAACAAACAAGGCTATCGCACTAGTGCGATAGCCTTGATAATCCGCCAATTAAAGAAGAGTAATATTTTCTGCCTGTGGTCCTTTTTGTCCTTCAACTACGTCGAAAGAAACCTTCTGTCCTTCTTCAAGAGACTTAAAGCCTTCTGCCTTTATTTGAGAAAAATGTGCAAAAACATCTTTACCATCTTCTCCTGTAATAAATCCGAATCCCTTTGTTGAATTAAACCATTTTACTGTACCAGTCATGATGTACCTCCGAAATTTTATTTTTCTTAAATTCATTTCAATAACTCACTAATAAAATTTCTTTCTAGCTACTACCTTTGAAAGCACTATTTGAAATATATTTGTGTTGCATTATTTACTTATAATTTAAGTACTTACTTAGAGTAACACAGTTTATACTTTAAGGCAAGTAATTTTATGTTTTTTTGATGAATTATGACTACAAAAATTTTATCTTTGTATATTTACAGTATTATAAACTAATCATTATCCCATAGTAATTCAAAGAATCTTTCCTTCCCAAAGAAGGTCAAAAAAGTCGAGAGATATAGCTTATGTTATAATATAATTAACTTACTTCCGGAAGAGAAATTTTAATTTTTAAAGGTGATTAGCTATGGATTATTTTCTTTTTATATGGTCGGTCGTATCTTTTGTAGAAAAAAGATTAAAGAGTGGTATTAGTTATGACGAACTGGAAACCGCAACAGGATTTTCCTATCGTCATATTAGGGAAACCTTCAAAGAATGTACAAAATCAACACTGTCTCGCTATATAACCTCGCGTAAGATAGAAAATGCAGCCTTTGAAATGATCCACACCTCTAAAAGTCTGCTTGATATCGCCGAAGAATTAGGATTTGAAAGCTATGATACTTTCACGCGATGTTTTAGGCGGGAAACCGGTATTACCCCTGCAGAATTTAGAAAAGGCAGCTATCATGTTGGCAGAAAAAAAATAGCTGCTGGAGTATATGGACCATCCATAATTAAAGATAATCTTAACCGGCTTATGAACCTAAATTTAACGGAGGCAAGCATAATAATGAAAGATAGTTTTAAAGATAAAAAAAGTTGTATTCTATATGGAGTTCCGAAGGTACAGTATACTTTCGAAGAATGTACTCCTTTTCCTGCCTGCTTAAGAGCCTGTCTAAATTATATGGGACAGAATATAGATTATGCTTATTTGATGTCAGCGTCAGGTGCTGCATTCAGATTGCGTTGGAATACTTCCTGTTGGGATGGAGGAAATGTGGACATTTTATGCATATATGAAAATAAGTATCAGGCCTTCCAACGTTCCTTTAAAGCAGCAGGAAGAACTTATAAAATGCTTTTAAGAGAAAATTCAAATATAGAAGAATTTAAAGCATTTATAAGATCAGAAATAGATTGTGGAAGACCGGTAATTGCTTTAGGAATTATCGGCCCTCCGGAAGCCTGTATTATTACAGGTTATATGGACAACGGTGAAGCATTGCTTGGATGGAACTTTTTTCAGAATAACCCTGAATTTGCAAAGGACTCAGAAATCCACGAAACAGGCTACTATATATGTCATAACTGGTGGGAAAATAAAAATACTCTTGCCTTATTTTCTATAGGTGAGAATCAGAAGGAGCTTCTTAGTCAAAAAGATATCATTATAAATGCTATTGATATTATGACAAAACCTAAAATCACCTATAGATATAGGTATGGGAATGATATTGAGGAATATGCCGGAGGCCAGGAGGCTTATACTTCATGGGCTAAAGCCATAGGAGATGATAAGGAATTTCCTGAAAATGCTGTTCTTCCCTATCTTTTTAACCGTACAATGTGCCAAAACGACGCACAGGTTATGGTTGGTGAAGGTCGTTCCTATGCGGCCTGCTTTATGGAATGGACGGCAAACTCCAATGAAGTTGCGACACAGGAGTGCCTTGAAGCGGCAAAATATTTTAGAGAAGCTGCTCAATGCACTTTCAAGATGAATGAATTAAAGGGCGGCTTCCAGCAAGATGAGACTACCATAAGAAAGTTTTCTGAACCCAGAGTTCGTAGGGAAACAGTAAAACTTATTCTTCAAGCAAAAGAAAATGAAGCAAAAGCTTGTGAGTTGTTAAAGAAAATAGTTGATAAGCTCTAATTATAGAGAAACACTACGTAAACTTAACCTATACATGCGTCAAAATAGTAAATCTTCAACACTTTTTGACCATGTAAAAGTTAATAGTCGAAGATGTTTCCCTACACTTACACTCAGCCTGAAAACTTGTATTAAAGATTAAAGCTCAGCAAATGCTAAGCTTTAATCTTGGTAATAAAACATTCCGGCTCCTGCTATAATTTCCTGTTCTTCGAATAAACTTAACACAGCTTCATTATAATCGCTAAGCTTTTGTGCTTTCTTGATTTTTTTAACATACTTTTTATTATCTGAGAACATGTAAATCATATAGCCCCATAATTCTTTCATCCTAAACATTGCATTCTTCTCTTCGTTGAATAATTCAATATATTGGCTAAAAATCTCATCGTGAAAAGTTTTTAGCACCTTTTTATTTACACCTTCATTATTTTTTATCTCATTGATTAATGCCGGATTGGCTAATATACCTCTTCCGAGCATTATTGCATTTACATTTGGAAATGTATTTATTAACTCTCTATGATCCTTAGTCATAAATATATCTCCGTTATAGCATACCGGATTTTTACTTAACTCAAGAGCATCCCTAAAAACCTCTAGATTTGGCTTATTTCCATAAAAATCCTTTTGAATTCTTGGATGAATAATCAATTCCTCCACCGGATACTTATTATAAATTTTTATTAGTTCATAAAATTCTTCCGGACTATCCTTGCCGATTCTGGTTTTTATAGAAATTTTCATATTCTCTATTTTAAAGATTTCATCTAAAAACAAATCCAACTCTTCTCTTTTTGCTAAAAATCCTGACCCTCTATTTTTTGAAACTACCGTTCCAGCGGGACATCCCAAATTTAAATTAACACTCCTATATCCCAGCAGCTTCAATTTCTTTGAAGTACCAATAAAACCTTCTGCTTCATTAGTAAGTATTTGTGGCACTACATCTATCCCTATATTATTTTCAGGCAAAACGTCCCTTAGTTCACTTGTCTTAAGTTTTCTACCCTTTGTAGGAACAATAAAAGGAGCAAAGTACTTATCAATATTGCCAAAATATCTCTTATAGGTATTTCTATATATATATCCTGTAATTCCTTCCATCGGTGCTAAATAGTATTTCATATACTGGCTCCTCACTTCTTTTTTCGACATATATAGCGTACCCCAGGGGTATTACAGAACTTCATTCATACTTCCGGTTCTGTAGCCTAAAATATCTAGGGTGATATAAGTAAAGCCTATACTTTTGAACTTCTCTCCTATTTTATCCATGACTTCAAGGTCAAAGAATTTAACTCTTTCTGCAGGGCTTACTTCAATTCTTGCAATTTCTCCGTGATGACGTACTCTCACTTGCTTTATTCCCATGTCCAATAAGTACTGCTCCGCTTCTTCTACCATTTTGAGCTTTGGAATAGTAATTTTCTTTCCATATGGGAATCTGGAGGATAAGCAAGCGAAGGAAGGTTTATCCCAAGTTGGCAGTCCCAATTCTTTTGAAAGTTCTCTAATATCCGCCTTTGTAAGACCAGCTTCCTTTAGTGGGCTGATTACATCGAGCTCCCTGGCAGCCTGCATTCCCGGTCTGTAATCACCTGTATCATCAAGGTTAGAACCGTCAAAAACATATTCTACTCCATTTTTTTCAGCTACATCCTTAATC
>JAEZDX010000032.1 GCA_023417975.1 Bacillota bacterium | reverse complement strand
ATGCAGGCCATGTGCAAAGGTATCAAGCCCATTATCCATAATTTCGTCGGAGCCAAAGAAATCTATCCTCAAAGCTATCTATGGAATACTATGGATGCTGCCGTTAATTTAATTACCGATAATGAGTATGAGTCTTCGCAATACAGAGATTTTATTTTAAATAATTTTTCCAAGAAGCTGCAAAAGGAAAGAATACTTACCCTGTTTTGTCATTTACAAAAGAATGGCATCACAGCTTCTATATCAAATATGCCTTTAGTTACAGTAGGTTTAATTAATTATAATTATGCCGCCTTTCTTGATGAAGCCATAATATCGGTAATCAATCAAGATTACCGAAACTTAGAAATTTTAATTATAGATGACTTTTCTACAGACGGATCTATTGAGAAAATAAAACAATATGAAGAAAGCAATAAAAATATAAGAACCATTTTTCACACTGAAAATAGCGGCAGTGCTGTCATGGCCTTTAAGGAAATTATCAGCCATGCCTCCGGAGAGTATCTTATTATGCTATCTTCGGACGATTACTTTCACGATAATACAGTTATATCCCGCTTCATTAATGAATTTTCTCAGGATAAATCCCTTGACTATATATATGGAGATATTGAAGTAGTATCCTCAAGCGGTACTCCAAAAAACCTTTGGCAATACCGACAGTACACTAACCAGGAGATTGTATTCAATACTTTTAGAAATATGGGGTCGGGCGTTATTCCACTTACCGTAGGCATGTTCAAAAAAGACTTCTTCCTTAGAAATAATCTTTCATTCTACGATGATCCTAACAACAGAGTTGCCGGAGACACTCTAAATACACTTATCTATCTTAAGCATGGTTGGAAGAGAAAATATTTAGCCTTCACGGTAACTTGCTATAGACAGCATAGTGACAATATGACCTATGATATCAAATCCAGAATAAAATCCATAATTTCAGTTATGGAATATATAGTAGATAACTTTGATATTGAATTGTTTTTCCCTGAAATAGAATGGACCAAATATGAAAATGTACTAAGAGCCGGCTTGAGTTCCCTTATTATAGGAAAATACTATTTATCAACCTTGGAAGCATACTATGGAGGCAATATTAAAGCATTTGATACAGATTTAGTATTAGATAAGGAACAGTTAAAAGAATACGTGCAGCCTCTCATACCTGTTATCGAAAAATATTTAGAAAAGACCTCAAAAACAACTCAAGCCTTTAATCATGAAGTAGACGAAATTAAAACTAAGCTGACCCCAGTAAAAATTCATTATCCAAGCTTAAATATAGCTTCTAAAAAAAGTGAAATTTACTTTGAAGGTCAGAAATTAAGACAAAATCTATTGAATCAATATAAAGACAAGTATTCCAGCAGCCAATTGAAAGCTTTGCTTTATGCACCTCCTAACGGTGCTTGGAAATATGGCTTTATTACATGGAAGCATTTAATGAACTATATGGGCATTGATGCTGACATAGTCTTCGATATTGATGAGGCCGTGAATAGTATTGATTACAATATGCTTTTCTATTGTGCTGACAGTTCCTTCATGGAAAAAATAATTAGTAATAAAACTATCTCGGCAATTCCTCATAAAGTTGGCTTAATTTCAAAAGAAACCTTCTTTGACAGTAGTGACTACACCCAAAGGGATTTAGAAAATATTTCTCTTGTGAAACAATTGAATTCTGATTTTTTAATATCCTCCTTTTCGGAAAAAAGCATCCATATTGCCTTCAAAAAATGGCTTGATAGCGGTATATCCATAAGGTGTGTTCCATTTGGTTTCAATCCAATTATATATTATCCAGAGGAAGCTATTGAATTGTATGATTACTTTTTTGTTGGTACTAACAGCCCATTAAAAATAGAAGAAACACAAAAATACCTTTTACCTATAGTATCTAAATTTAATGGTATATTAAGAGGCGCAAATTGGGGTGAAACAACTTCTGAATTACAGCCTCACAACAGTCGATTTTTTTACAATAGGAGTAAAATAAATTTAAATTTCCATCTTAAAGCTCAAAAGCATACAGAAAACGAGATAAATGAAAGAACCTTCATAATTTCTGCATGCGGAGGTTTTCAGCTTGTTGACAACCCTAAGCTTATAAGCAGCTATTATTCGGACAAGGAACTTGCAGTTGCAAATGATGAAAAAGACTATTACGAAAAGTATATTTATTACTTGAATAAACCGCAGGAACGCCATGAAATGGCTTTTAAGGCGTTGGTAAAGACCTATGATAATAAGTGCAGCACTTTTCATAGATTGGATACTGTTTTAAATCTCTAAAATTATGGAGGAGTAATAATTATGACCTTTGACGAAGAATTTAAAAACTATATTGCTGATGCCCGTAATGAATTATATAGTAAATGGAACAGACTGCTTCCTACTAATGAATTATTCTTTGATAGATGGGATAAAGCCAAATATATCAACTCAGGAGAAGGAACAAGTATATATGACAGCTGTGTGATTATGGGTAACGTATCCATAGGTAAAAATGTATGGGTTGGACCTTTCACATTATTAGAGGCACTAAATGGACAAATAGTTATCGGAGATAACTGCAATATTTCAGCAGGTGTTCAAATGTATACTCACGATTCCTCTCTACATGTAGTAAGTAACGGTAAAGCACCTTTTAAAAAAGGCAATATCCACATAGGTCAAAACACATATATCGGAAGTATGACTATAATAACAGAAAACGTCAATATAGGTAATAACACTATTATAGGTGCAGCTAGCTTTGTAAATTCCAATATTCCCGATAATTGCGTAGCTTTTGGTACACCCGCAAGAATCCGCGGCAAAATTATTATTGATGGAGAACAATGCAAAATAGCTTATTACTAATAAGCATACTTCCTTTCCAGAACAAATTATGTAATTTCAGCATATTATACATGGAAATAATGTTCAGCAATATTATATAGCTTTTCAACATTAACCTTTATTGTATACTTTTGTAGATTTATGGATAAGGAAGTGCATAACATTGCAAAATAAAGATTTGCTTATAGATAAGATTAAAGGAAAAACCGCAAAAATCGGTATAATCGGTCTCGGTTATGTTGGATTACCTTTGGCTGTAGAATGCGCCCTTAACGGTTTTGAAGTTCATGGCTTTGATATACAGCAAAAGAAAGTAGACTTAGTAAATTCAGGTCACAACTATATTGCAGATATAGATAATCTTATTTTCAATGAAATTGTGACTTCAAAAAAACTTACAGCCACATGTGATTTTCAATTCATCAAAGACATGGACATAGTATTGATATGTGTTCCTACCCCTCTTGATAAGCATCAGCAGCCTGATGTAAGTTATGTAAATTCTTCGGCGCAAGCAGTAGGAGACTATTTGCGTCAAGGAACACTTGTAATTCTTGAAAGTACAACCTATCCCGGAACAACAGAAGAATTGATTATGCCGATCTTAACCGAAAGATCCGGTTTAATCTGTCAGCGAGACTTTTATCTTGCCTTTTCCCCTGAGAGGGTGGATCCGGGTAATGTGACTTACAAAACCAAAAACACTCCAAAGGTTGTAGGTGGTATTGGTAAAGATAGCACAAAAATAGCTGCTTTATTTTATCGAAATATACTTGAATGTGATGTATACGAGGTTTCTAGCTGCAAGGTAGCAGAAATGGAAAAACTTTTGGAGAATACCTATAGGAACATCAATATAGGCCTTATAAACGAAATGGCTATAATTTGTAACAAAATGGGAATTAGCATATGGGAGGTAATTGATGCGGCAAAAACAAAGCCTTACGGTTTCCAAGCTTTTTATCCCGGACCGGGACTTGGTGGACACTGTATACCGCTAGATCCATATTACCTTACTTGGAAAGCAAGGGAATATAATTATCATACAAGACTCATAGAAACCTCCGGTGAAATAAACGGGTATATGTCTCAATATATTGTAGAACGTTCAATAAAAATATTAAACAGATTTGGAAAACCTCTAAAAACCTCTAAAATTCTGATACTTGGTATAGCCTATAAGAATGACATAAATGATTATAGAGAAAGTCCTGCGTTAAAAATAATTGAACATTTACAATCCGAAGGTTCAACAGTATATTTTTATGATCCCTATATTCCTGAATATAAATATAATGATAAGAATTACTTGGGCGTTGAAATGAATGCTGAAACACTAAAAAATGTTGATTTGGTCATTATAACAACCGCCCACAGTATTTATGACTATAATTTTATTCAGGCAAACTCAAAATTTGTTTTTGATACAAGAAATGCCATGAAAGATGTTATCGATAAAAAAAATATCGAATTACTGTGATTTATATTAATATATATAAAATAATTCTATTTTATATATATCCATGGATTAGACACCTTTAACTTTATTTCATCATATTATGTAATTGACCAACCTTTTACTATAGACAAAAAGAGGAAGTGATTAACATTGGCAAATAGTATAGTATTTCAAAATTCAGCAGAACAACTGAAGACCTCTATATATGGATATGATGGCTCAAGTTATAAAGCTCTTAAAGTTTCAAGCAACGGTACATTACAAACCAATCTTTCCGGAGGTACCGTTAAAGTTAACGGCGGAACAATAAGAGTTGTTGGCGTTCCTACTGTTAGAGTTGCCAGCGGTACTGTGAAACTTAATGGTGGTACCGTTAAACTTGCCGGTGGTACTGTCCAGCTTAACGGCGGTACTGTCAGAGTTGTTGGTGTTCCTACTGTTAGAGTTGCCAGCGGTACTGTGAAACTTAATGGTGGTAC
>JAEZDX010000644.1 GCA_023417975.1 Bacillota bacterium | reverse complement strand
CGACGAGGGTGGCCGCTGTAACAGTTTTGCGATTGGCGGTTTTTCAGAGCGCGAGTAGCGCCGCCAGTAATATGCCCTTATAGGGCTTAATCAAGCCACCAGCTTAGCTGGTGGTACATGACTAATTTGTCCGGTTTTAAATCACATAGCTCTATAAAAAGTGTTTAGAAAGGATTAGGACCAAAGCCATTGGTAGTATAGCTATAGCCGCCGTAATTATAATTACCTACACTTCCGAGTCCATAGCCGCCATATTGGGTGTAGCTGGATCTGTTAAAGGAACTCAATAGGAGAAGTACCCCTGCGGCAGCAAGTAAGCCTGCCCAAGTACTGTTAACTCTGCCAAGCTTTTCACCATTCATATTGTATATTTCCCAGCCATTAACGAAGCCTAAAGGATTTCCATACATATCATAAATTATATTACCTTCAACATAGCCCACAGGGGACCAGTGCTTATCGTATATTACGTTATTGTCTATATATCCAATTCTATGACCACGTTTATTGTAAATAGTTCGTTCCTTAAGATATGCGCAATTCCTATCATTGTGATCAAAAATATACTCCATGCAATAACCACCTTTTCATCAAGATTGTAAAGTGACACTTGTCACCTATATTGCATTATATGCAATATAAGTAATAGTTGATAAAAATTATTATTTGTTTTCTCGCCATATATAGATATCCAAATTCACAATTTAACATAGCAATTTAAAAAATGCTGAGGATTCATTATTTTAAATTGCGTTAAAGGAATGAATTTGGATATCTGTCATTAATGAAACATAAACAACTTCATTTCATTTGACTTCAAAATGAAAACTTTGAATCTTCAACAAATTTTCATTTTGATAAATTAAAGTATGAAGTTGTTTATCTATATATTGAAAAGTTTCACCGAAATATGTAATAAATAGAAGTTCCTTGGGGACAATAATTATTGACAATCAATGTCAACAGTTATAAAATATAAATATAAATCAGAGTAAATTACTCGGAATTGATATAAAAATAGAGGTGAAATGTTATGGGAGAAAAGTTATTAGAAATAAAGAATTTACATGCGGTAGTAGATGGTAAAGAAATATTAAAAGGATTGGATATGGAAATATTAAAGGGTCAAGTACATGTAATTATGGGACCGAATGGAGCAGGAAAATCCACTTTGGTTAATATTATAATGGGTCATCCTAAATATGAAATAACACAAGGGTCAATCTTTTTTGAAGGCGAAGATATAACTGAATTAAAAACGGATGAAAGAGCCAAAAGAGGTATATTTCTTTCATTCCAAAATCCTGAGGAAGTTCCGGGAATAAGTGTTGAAAGCTTTCTTAAGGGAGCAAAGAGTGCTGTCACAGGAAAGCCTCTGAAAATCATGGCCTTTAAAAAGGAACTGAAAGAGAAAATGCAGGAACTCAATATGGATGAAAGCTATGCCTCAAGATATTTAAATGTGGGTTTCTCAGGCGGTGAAAAGAAGAAAAATGAAATATTGCAGATGATGCTGCTGAATCCTAAGCTGGCAATTTTGGATGAGACCGATTCGGGATTGGATGTAGATGCAGTTAAAATAGTTTCAAGCGGTGTGAAAAATTTTAAGAATGATAATAATTCCATATTGATAATAACACATAACAGTAAAATTCTTGAATATTTAAAGGCGGACTGCGTGCATGTTGTTCAAGACGGAAGAATTGTGAGAGTTGGAGATAGTTCTCTTATTGATGAAATAAATGAAAATGGTTTTGCAAATTTAGCTGCCATTTAATAATATAGAAACTCTAGATTAAAATGCTGATATGTGAAAATGCAGAATATCAGTCATTTTCAAATTATGTAGTGAGGTGACAATATGGAAAAGAGAAGAACTTTTGTTGAAGACATTGATAGAGGTCTTTACGATGTTATTAATGAAGATAAATATAGTTTTAAGGTATCCAGCGGCTTAACAGCTGAGATAGTGGAGGAAATTTCCAAGGAGAAGAATGAGCCTGATTGGATGAGAGAGTTCAGGTTAAAGTCCTTGGATATATATAACAGTATGCAGCTTCCTAAATGGGGACCATCCTTAGAGGATTTGGATATGGATAACATAGTAACCTATGTTAAACCCAATACGGATATGAAAGGCAGCTGGAAGGAGGTACCTGAGGATATTAAGAATACCTTCGAAAGATTAGGTATACCGAAAGCTGAAAGAGAATCTTTAGCAGGGGTAGGAGCTCAATATGATTCTGAGGTAGTATATCACAGCATAAGGGAAGAACTTGTGAGTCAAGGCGTAATATATACGGATATGGAAACAGCGGTAAAAGAATATGAAGATATAGTGAAGGAATATTTTATGAAGCTGGTACCACCGAATGATCATAAATTTGTTGCTTTACATGGTGCCGTATGGTCAGGAGGGTCCTTTGTATATGTTCCCGAAGGTATAAATGTTGAGATACCGCTTCAGTCTTATTTTAGGTTGAATTCACCGGGAGCAGGGCAGTTTGAACATACTCTTATTATAGTAGAAAAAGGTGCGAAGCTGCACTTTATAGAGGGGTGTTCCGCTCCAAAGTATAATGTAACAAATCTCCATGCAGGTTGTGTTGAGTTATATGTAAAAGAAGGAGCACGATTAAGATATTCCACAATTGAGAATTGGTCCAGAAATATGATGAACCTTAATACGAAAAGAGCTTCCGTAGAAAAGAACGGAATTATTGAATGGGTTTCAGGCTCTTTTGGATCAAAGGTTTCTATGCTTTATCCTATGAGCATATTAAAAGGTGAAGGTGCACGAGCAGAGTTTACAGGAGTTACCTTTGCATCAAAGGGTCAGACTTTGGATACCGGTGCAAAAGTAATACATGCAGCGCCATATACCTCATCTTCCATAAATTCCAGATCTATATCAAAGGGAGGCGGGAAGGCTATTTACAGAGGAGCGGTGAAGGTTGCACCAAATGCGCACCATTGCAAGTCTTCAGTATCATGTGAATCTCTTATGCTGGATGATTTGTCAAGGTCAGATACCCTTCCAGTATTGGATATTTTGAATGATGAAGTAGATATCGGACATGAAGCGAAGATAGGAAGAATAAGTGATGAAGCAATTTTTTATCTTATGAGTAGAGGTATAAATGAGGAAGAGGCAAAGGCCATGATAGTAAGGGGCTTTGTTGAACCTATAGCAAAAGAATTGCCTTTAGAATATGCGGTTGAGATGAATAACCTTATAAAATTGGAATTGGAAGGCAGTATCGGATAGGTGGTGTAAATATGATGGAAGCATTAAAAAATATAAACAGCATACCGGTAAGAACATGGAGCTGGCTTGGAGTAAATGACACGACTTTAAAAGATTACATTTCCAAGGTTGAGCCTTATAGGTATAATGCCTTGGAGCAAGCTGACTTTAATGGTTTAACGGTTGTGGATATAAAGCAAAATAATGGAACTATGAAGCTATTTGATAATAATACGGATATAGGAGTATCTAAAGAAGTTACCGATACAGTAAGAAAAAACTTTAACACCGGTTTTTTTATAGAAGCCCATAAAGATGTTATATCTAACGAACCGGTTTATTTAAACTATAAAATGGATAAAGACAATCCTTATGTCATTGATAATAATATGATTATCGGAGAAGAAGGAAGCACAATTACAGTAATAATGACCTATTCTTCCGAAAAAGACGTAAAAGCCTTTCATAGCGGAATTACGAGAATATATGCTAAAAAAGGAGCTGTAATAAATTTAATCAAAGTTCAAATGCTTGATGGTGAAGGAATTCACTTGGATGGAACGGCTGCTTTACTGGAAGAAGATGCTCAAATAAATTATACCTTTATTGAACTTGGTGCAGCAGTAAGTATTACTAACTGCAAAAGTGAACTCATAGGAGATAAAAGTAAAAGTAACCTTAGTTCTATATATTTTGGAGATAAAGATAGGAAGATAGATATCAATTATATTGTCAACCATTTTGGTAAGGAAAGTGAAAGCAGTATAGAGACACAAGGTGCACTTATGGATAAAAGCAGTAAAATATTCAGAGGAACTATAGATTTTAAGAAAGGCTGCAGTGGTTCTAAAGGTAAAGAAGAAGAATATGCAGTGCTTCTTGGAAAAAATGTTAGAAATAGATCGGTACCATTACTGCTTTGCGGTGAAGACAATGTTGAAGGACAACATGCTGCAAGTACAGGAAAAATTGATGAAGATAAGCTATTTTATCTCATGAGCAGAGGCTTCTCGGAAATTGAAGCAAAAAAACTCATTATTGAGGCTGCCTTTAATCCTATTACTGAAAAAATTCCTTGTGAGGAATTAAAGGATAAAATTTCTGAATATATCAGGAGGAGACTTGTAAATGTCTAATAATTTTCTTTTAGATTTTCCTGTCCTGAATCAAATAGTGAATGGCAAGAGGATAGTTTATCTTGATAATGCAGCTACAACACAAAAGCCGCTTTCAGTAACAAAGGCAGTGGAGGATTATTATAATCTATATAATGGGAATCCCCATAGAGGTGCATATTACCTCAGCGTAAAATCCACTGAGATATATGAAGAATCAAGGGAAGCAGTAAAAGAGTTTATAGGAGCAAAAAAAAGTGCGGAGATAATTTTTACAAAAAACGCAACAGAAGCTTTTAATTTATTAGCATATAGCTATGGAATGACATTTTTGAAACCCGGAGACGAAATAGTTATTTCCATTGCCGAGCATCACAGCAACCTAGTGCCGTGGCAAATAGTTGCTAAAGCAAAAGGTGCAGTGCTTAAGTATATGTATACTAATGAGGAAGGTATTATAACTGAAGAAGAACTCATGAATAAAATAGGAGAAAATACGAAGCTTGTATCTGTAACTCAAGTGTCTAACGTACTTGGAACAGTCAACCCTATAGATAAAATAGTACAAAGGGCTCATGAAGTAGGTGCTGTAATAATTGTAGACGGTTCACAAAGTGTTCCGCATATTAAAGTCGATGTGTGTCAAATGGATGTAGATTTCTTAGTGTTTTCAGGCCATAAAATGCTGGCGCCTATGGGAGTTGGAGTATTATACGGGAAAGAGAAACTTTTAAATGATATGCCGCCTTTTTTATACGGTGGAGATATGATTGAGTATGTTTGGGAACAGGAAGCAGAATTTGCAGCACTTCCGTATAAGTTTGAGGGAGGCACGCAAAACGTAGGTGGCGCGTTGGGACTGATGGAAGCCATAAAGTATTTGGATAAGGTAGGTATGGACAATATTAAAGTTATGGAAAAAGGGCTTGTGAGTTATGCATTGAAGAAGATGTCGGAGCTGCCTTACATAACAATATATGGCACAAAGGATGTAAAAAACAAATCCGGAGTAATATCCTTCAATGTTAAGGATGTACATCCACATGATGTGGCATCTATTTTGGATTCAGAAGGAGTGTCCATAAGAGCAGGACACCATTGTGCTCATCCTCTTATGACATACTTAGGTGTGAATGCCACATGCAGAGTTAGCTTCTATTTTTATAATACTGTAGAGGATGTAGATGTTTTTATTGAAAGTTTAAAAAGTGTTAGGAAGTGGTTAGGATATGGATCTTAGTTCAATTTATACAGAATTGATTATGGAGCACAACTCGTCTTCAAGAAATAAGCATCATCTTGAGGCACCGGATGTGGTGCTGAAAGGTAGAAATCCCAGTTGTGGGGATGAAATAGAGTTGGAGCTCAAGCTTAAAGACGGAATTATTGAAGATGCATCCTTTACTGGAAGTGGCTGTGCAATTTCACAGGCTTCAACCTCTATGATGATAGACCTGATAAAGGGAAAGACTGTAGAAGAGACAAAAAAGCTGATGAACTTATTTTTGAGCATGATAAAGCGGGAAATAACTGAGGATGAAGCTTTGGAAGAATTGGAGGAAGCTGCGGCTCTAAAAAATATTTCCAATATGCCTGCCCGAGTAAAATGTGCAGTACTTGCATGGCATACCTTGGAGCAATGTGATGAAATATAAAAAGGATGGAAAGCCATCCTTTTTTTCTTTATTATAATTTTCTCAATTTCTAATTCATGCTGCTGTTTAGAGGTGAAAAGTAGATAAAATATATTGACGTATGAAACCACATTGGTTATCATGAGGTTGAAACCTGTAAGAGGAGGACTTTTCTAATGCAGTATATTATAGGAGTTGATATTGGAACAACAAGTACTAAGGCAATTGCATTTGACTTGGAAGGAAGGCTTATAACAAAGAAAAGTATAGAATACCCCATTATTAATGTCAAACATACATGGAGTGAACAAGAGCCTAAGGAAATATTTAATGCAGTGATAGAATCTGTTAAAGGTGTAGTGAAATTTAATAAGAGCTTAAATAATGAACTTTTAGCAGTTTCTTTTAGTTCGGCTATGCACAGTGTCATAGTTATGGATGAGGGGGGCAATGCACTAACAAATTCAATTACCTGGGCAGACACAAGAAGCAGTATGTACGCGGTTACATTAAAGGAAACCGGTTTAGGACACGAAATTTACATGAAAACCGGTACGCCAATACATCCTATGTCGCCGCTTTGTAAAATTGCATGGATTAGAGATAATATGAAACAAGTGTTTAATAAAGCCTATAAGTTTATATCTATAAAAGAATATATATTTTATAAGCTTTTCAATTGCTATATAATAGATTACTCCATGGCTTCGGCAACCGGCATGTTTGACATTTATAAGCTGAAATGGAATGAAGCTGCCCTTAATTTTGCAGGAGTTGACGAGAGCAAGCTTTCTGAACCTGTATCTACTTTACATAAAATTACGGGACTTAATGATTTTTACAGCAGTTATATGGGTATTGAAAAACATACGCCATTTATAGTTGGAGCTTCAGATGGATGCGCTGCCAATCTGGGGGCAAGTGCTATTAAGGAAGGCACTGCTGCCGTAACCATAGGCACAAGCGGCGCTATAAGAGTTATATGCGACAAACCTATTTGTGATGAGAAAGAAAGGATATTCAGCTATATTCTTGATAATAATAAATTTGTCTTAGGGGGGCCTATTAATAATGGCGGCGTAATCTTAAGATGGTTTAAAGAAAGTTTTTGTCAGTCTGAAGAAGAAACGGCATTAAACGATAATATGGATATTTATGATCTGCTTATGAAAGAGGCAGAAAAAGTTTCTGCAGGTTCTGAGGGGCTGATATTTTTACCGTACCTTTTAGGGGAAAGAGCACCTCACTGGGATTCAAATTCCAGAGGTGTTTATTTTGGAATTAATATTAAGCACAAAAAAGAGCATTTTTTAAGAGCACTGCTGGAAGGGATTATATACGGCATTTATGATATTGGAAAGGCTTTGACAGAAACAATAGGAAATATTGATAGAATATATGCTACCGGAGGCTTTGCAAAATCCGAATTATGGCTTCAAATTCTTGCCGATGTGTTCAATAGGGAAGTTATACTTGCCGATAGCTATGAAAGTTCATGCTTGGGAGTAGTATTTCTTGCTATGAAAGCTTTAAATATAATTGATAATATAGAAGAAATTGAAAAGTTCACAGATATATCCAAAGTTATTTATCCAAATAAAGAAAACCATGAAGTATATTCAAAAGCGTTTAAAACATATAGCAGATTATATGAAAAGCTTAAGGATGAATTTCAGGAATTGCAAAATAATGATTTAAGCATTTAGAAAAAATATATTATTTTAGAGGTGGTATATATGAAAGTTGGAATAATTGGATTAGGAAAAATGGGCTATAATTTGGCTTTGAATTTAATGAAGAATAATCATACAGTAGCTGCGTATGATATAAACAATGAGTTTGTAAGAAATATTTCTAACCAAGGTGCAATTGGCTCATATTCCATTGAGGAGCTTACTCGGAATTTGTCCGGGAGAAAAGTAGTATGGTTAATGATACCTGCCGGTAATATTATAGACGGGGTATTAGCTGAGCTTATAAAGTATCTCAAGAAGGATGACATAATAATTGATGGAGGAAACTCAAATTATAAAGATTCGGTTAGAAGATATAAAATGCTTAAAGAACACAATATAGGCTTTTTAGATTGTGGGACAAGTGGTGGCACGGAAGGTGCTTTAAATGGGGCGTGTACTATGATTGGCGGGGAAGAAGAGGTATATAAATATTGTGAACAAATATTTAAAGATATCTCTGTTGAGGAAGGCTGCCTATATACCGGTAAGCCCGGAAGCGGTCATTTTGTGAAGATGGTACATAACGGCATAGAATATGGTATGATGCAGGCTATAGCTGAAGGCTTTGATGTATTTAATGCCAGCGATTATGAACTAAACTATGAAAACATAGCTCATGTATGGAATCATGGATCTGTTATAAGAAGCTGGCTTATGGAATTAACAGAAGCTGCTTTTGGAAAGGACGAGAAGCTTGAAAGTATTAAGGGAGTAATGAATACTTCCGGAGAAGGAAAGTGGACAGTAGACACGGCTTTGGATTTAGGGGTGCCTACACCTGTAATAGCATTATCATTAATGATGAGGCAAAGATCGCAGTTTGAAGACACCTTTTCCGGTAAAGTTGTTGCCGCATTGAGAAATGAATTTGGAGGACATGCTGTTACAAAAAATAAATAATTAAAGGAATATGGGCTGAATCAAAAAATTAGGTTTAATTTTTTAGATTCAGCTCTTTTTGTATTGACTTTAAACATAGCCTTAGTGTGACAAGGCATTATTTATAAACAGAAAGAAAAAACAATTGAACAGAGGTAAAAAAGTGAGTGTTCTAAAGAAAAACAGAGCTGTGTAAATATTAAAACAGAAGAAAATGAATTTTAATTAATAATTATTATTGATTAATTTTAACTATAGATATATAATAAAAATAAGTTAAGGGAAGAACATAATTCTAAAAAAGTAATATTTTGTTTTGAACCTAAGAAAACTGGAATATAAATAATTGGAGGTGTTTTAATTGGCATTTAATATATTAATCGGTGGTCAAGCCGGTCAAGGAATGGATACAATAAGCAACTTTGTGGAAAAGGTATTACAAGCTAAAGGTTTCTACGTGTTTTCAAATAAGGACTATATGTCACGTGTCAGAGGAGGTAATAACTTTACACAAGTAAGATTCGGAAATAAACCTATATTCTCTCATGCAAAGGAACTGGATTTTATAGTAGCACTTGATAAGAATACTATAGAATATCATATTAGTAACTTAAAAAAAGATGGACATATATTAGTGGATGAAAGTATTAAATATGAGGATGAAAGAGTTTTAAGCCTTCCGCTGACCGCTCTTTCAAAAGAACTTGGATTGAACAGAGTCTTTGGTATGATGGCAGCAGGTGTGACTCTAAAATATTTTGGAATTGACATCGAAGGCTTTGAGAGATTTATTTCTAGTAAATATAATGATGATGTTAGAAGAATAAATATAGACGCAGTTAGAAAGGGCTATCAACTGGTAAAAAAGTCAATTGATGCTGGAGAATCAAACGCTAATAATACCCTGCTCATAGATGGCAATTCATCCATAGCATTAGGCGCTTTAGCAGGAGGGTTAAGCTTTTACTCCGCATATCCTATGACTCCGGCAACAAGCATTATGACATATCTTTCAAAAAAGCAGCTGGAAGCTGGAATAGTAGTAGAACAAGTAGAGGATGAAATAGCTGCTATAAACATGGCAATAGGAGCTTCCTATGCAGGGGCCAGGGCTGCAACAGGATCTTCAGGAGGCGGTTTTTCACTAATGGTGGAGGCATTAGGACTTGCCGGTATAACAGAAACACCTTTAGTAGTCTTTGATTCCCAAAGACCCGGTCCGGCAACTGGACTTCCAACAAGAACAGAACAGAGTGATTTGAGTTTCCTGCTGACCGCATCCCATGGAGAATTCCCAAGAGTGGTGATGAGTGTAAGAAATGCAGAGGATGCCTTTTATCAAACCTTTAGAGCCTTAAACATTGCTGAAAAATATCAGACAGTTGTACTTGTGCTTACAGACCAATACTTGGCAGATGCAAAGGTCACTGTACCAAGATTTAAATTGGACGAGTTAAATATAGAACGACATTTATCGGACGGAAAGGATTTGGCTGATGGTGAAGAGTACAAGAGATATAAAGTTACTGAAAGCGGAATTTCACCAAGGCTCATTCCAGGTAAAGTCAACGGACAGATAGTACTTGTGGATAGCGATGAACATACTGAATTCTCGCATATTACGGAATCGGCAGAGGTAAGAAATGCTCAGATGGAAAAAAGAATGAAGAAATTGAACTTGATTGAAAAAGAACTCAATGAGCCTGAATATTTCGGAGTCGAGACACCGGAGGTACTGCTTGTGGGCTGGGGATCGACCTATGGACCAATTAAAGAAGCTGTTGAGGTGCTGGAAGAGAAGGGAGTTTCCATAGGGGCACTAGCCTTTGGAGATCTATATCCATTGCCTCAGAAATTGCTAAGGAAGTATGCGAGAGAAGCAAAACTGATAGTTAATGTGGAACAAAACTTTACAGGACAATTAGGAAAGCTTATTTCGCAAGAGACCGGAATATTAATGAATAAGAGTGTATTGAAATATGATGGCAGGCAGCTCAGCGCAGAAGAAATTGTTGACAGAGTACAGAAAGAGGTGATATAAATGTTGGATTTGAAGCTGTATAATACTAAGGATGATAATGCATGGTGCCCGGGCTGCGGAAATTTTGCCATATTGGATTCTATTAAAAAAGCCGCTGCAGAGCTGGAAATAGCACCGGAAAATTTAATGGTTGTATCAGGAATAGGTCAAGCGGCAAAAACTCCGCATTATATAAGAGCAAATGGTTTTAATGGACTACATGGTAGAGCACTACCTCCGGCACAAGGAATAAAAATGGCCAATAAGAATTTGAAGGTTATAATAACAAGCGGAGACGGAGATGCATATGGTGAAGGCGGTAACCATTTTATCCATACAATAAGAAGAAATATGGATATAACTCAGATTGTTCATGATAATCAGATATATGGACTTACAAAAGGTCAAGGTTCACCAACTACCGCTATGGGACAAAAGACATCCATGCAGTTTGAAGGGGTTATGCAGCAGCCTTTGAATCCCCTGGCTCTTGCTATAGCCGCAGGTGCAACTTTTGTAGCAAGAACCTTTACCGGAGAAAGAGAACAGCTAGTATATATTCTGAAGGAAGCAATTAATCATAAAGGCTATGCATTAATAGACATACTGCAGCCTTGCGTAACCTTTAACAAGATTAATACCTTTAAATGGTACAAGGATAGAATATATAAGCTGGAGGAAGGCTATAATCCTTCAGATAAGTCAAAAGCCTTTGAAAAGGCCCTTCAATTCGGAGATGAGGGAATTCCAACCGGAATTATCTACAAAGAAGTCGGAAAACCGATATTTGAAGAACTTCATCCGGTTATTGCAGGAGGAGAGCCACTTATAGATAGAAAATGGAAGGTAAAAGATGTAGAAAAATTCATAGAAGAATTTGCATAAGTTAATAAGTTTTAGGAAACCTATAATAGACTCGGATTTGTTTGGTCCGAGTCTATTAATTTTTGTTAAGATGCGGTTATTAACATTAAGTTTATATTAAGTTAATGGTGAGTTCATAAAATGGACACACTGAGGGGCTAATTTTATAGTGGTCAATGCAATATTAGGGAGATGAGATTATATGAATTTGCAAAATAATATAATAAAAAAGATATATGGAAGTGTGGACATCGTGATCTTTGTTATTGCTGTAACAGTAAAAATGCTTCAATATGATAAATACATAAATCCCGGAGGATATTCCTTCAGAAATATATGTCCGCCCATTTTGGCATCCGTTTTTATAGTAGTAGGCTTCAGTACTATGTTCAAAAAGAGAACAAGATATAAAGTGCTCATTGCAGTAAATATTATTTTTAGCTTGATTATATTTGCAGATACGGTTTACTTTGGATACTTTAAAGATATAATATCTACCGGGGCGTTGAGAAACAGTTTTTTGCTTAAGGACGTTTCTTCCAGTGTCAAAAGTCTTATTAAGCCCTCTTTCTTTTTATATATCATAGATATAGTTATTTTAATTCCGTGCATGAAGTTCTATAAAGCTAATACAAAGGATACATCGAAATTTGTACTGAGAGGTGCAGTTTCGCTTGCCATCATAGCACTTGCACTTACAGCAGATGCAAAATATTTCATAAAGCTGGACAAAGAACAGCCTAACCTGTTTCAGACAATGAGCAATAAATTATATATTGCAATGATATTGGGAAATGTAAATTATCACGCGGTGGATGCTTACTCCTTTATTACAACAAGTCTTGGAAAAACAAAGCTGGCAGAAGGACGAGAAGAAGATATTAAAACATTTCTGCAGGTTTCGGAAAAAAAGCCAAATTTAAACCTAAGCGGAGCAGGCGAAGGTAAAAATTTAATTGTGATACAGGTTGAGGCATTGCAGCAGTTTGTAATAAATAGAAGTGTAAATGGGCAAGAAATTACGCCTAATTTAAATAAATTTCTTAAAAGGAGCCTTTACTTTGATAATTTTTATTACCAGGTAGCTGCAGGAAATACTTCCGACGCAGAATTTATGGTTAATAATTCTCTATATCCGGCAGCTTCAGGTGCTGCCTACTTTAGATATGCCAACGTAAATTTGGATGCGCTTCCATGGAAGTTTAATGAAAAAGGCTATTATACTTCTGTTATGCATGGAAATTCAGAAGGTTTTTGGAACAGAAATGTAATGTATAAATCAATGAAATTTGATGATTTTTATGGAGAAAAGAGTTTTGACATGAGCGATAGGCTGGGTCTGGGACTTAGTGATAAGGCATTTCTTACTCAAGCCATAGATAAAATGGATACCTTCGACCAGCCTTTTTATAACTTCATGATTACACTAAGCAGTCATCATCCATTTGAAGCAGAGGGTGTATTTGACAGCTATGATGTGGGAGACATGAAGGGCACATTACTTGGGAATTATCTTCAGGCTATACATTATACAGATACTCAGTTAGGTGAATTCTTAGATAAAATTGAGAAAAAAGGGTATTTGGATAATTCAATAGTTATGCTATATGGTGATCATTATGCTATACCAAAACAGGATGAGGAGGCTTTGTATAAATTTACAGATGAAAAAAATCCTGGAGATTTTACATGGTTTAACTATCAAAAGGTTCCTTTTATGATACATTTTCCGCAGGATGGCAATAGTGGAGTGAATCATACAATTTCAGGACAAATGGATGTACTGCCTACAATATCAAACTTATTTAATATAGATAAAGAGAATTGCTTTGGCAAAGATATGCTTAACGATGAAGATAGATTTCTTATTTTCAGAAATGGATCCTTTATAAAAGAAAATTATCTTTATATTTCATCAAATAACGCTTATTATGATATAATTACAGGAGAGAAGCTTCCTGAAAATGACAAATTGAAAGCTATAAGAGATGAAGCTCAGCTGCAGTTGAGTTACTCTGACGATATACTGGATCATGACCTTCTTAAAAAGATAGAGGATAAATAAGATAAAGTGCTCATATAAAACTATGAGCATATAAATAGAATAAATAGTTTATTGGGAAATTTGATATCTATAAAGGAGGGATTTTATGAGTTTGGAAAAGCTTTTGGTCTTGGCGATGATAAGTGAGGCATTATGGGAAACACTTAAAATGACATGGCAAAACGGAAAGGTAAGTGCGGATAGAATAGGCGCCATGGTAATAGGGCTGCTTATGGCCTTGGGTACGGGTATGGACATTATGGAGCTTGTAGGCATACCAATGAAAGTTCCATACCTTGGGAATATACTGACCGGGCTGCTTATAAGCAGAGGTGCAAACTTTATACATGATTTGTTGGCCAGCGCCGGGAATATGAATCAGAGCACTAAGGTATCAGTAAGTAATAAAGCCTCCGTAACCGTGAGCAGTAGCAATGATAGCTTAAAACAATAAGGAGTGAGATAAAAATCAATTAGGAAATATACATATGAATATTTTAGGAGAGATACGGTATGAGAGTTTCATTAAATAGAATTATAGAGAATAATTTTCACGCTCTTACGCATAAGAATTTTAGGTATTATTGGTTTGGACAATGTGTATCCTTACTAGGTACTTGGATTCAGAATGTGGGGCAGTCCTGGTTGGTGCTTACTATAACAAAATCTGCTTTTTTGTTAGGGGTGCTATCGGCGGTTCAATTTACGCCGGTAATGCTTTTTTCACTATTTGCAGGAGTCATAGTGGATAAAATACGGAAGAAGAAAATCATTATAATAACTCAGACAGTATCAATGGTTCTTGCTTTTGTGCTGTCTATTTTGGTGTTTACTCATAAGGTTCAATATTGGCATGTGCTTATCTTAGCAGCTGTATTAGGCTTTAACAATACCTTTGATATGCCTGCAAGACAGTCTTTTATTATTGATCTTGTGGGGAAAAAGGATCTTATGAATGCTGTGGCATTAAATTCTGCCACCTTTAACCTTGCAAGAATTCTCGGACCTGCGGTAGGAGCATTAATGATTGCTTACTTTGGAATAGCATGGTGCTTTCTTTTAAACGGAATAAGCTTCGTTGCCGTATTAATAGGATTATTCTCTATAAAAGTTCCGTATAAAAACACTGTAAATACAGTAAGAGGAAATATGCTCGGTGATATAAAGGAAGGTGTTTCATATATATTTTCCAATATAGAGCTATTGAGTATCGTAATTATGGTGCTTATCATGGGAATTTTTGCTTATAATTTTAACGTACTCATACCTGTATATACGAAAGATGTATTACATATGGAAGAAAAAGCCTACGGATTTTTGTTATCTGCCTTAGGAGCAGGATCTTTTATCGGTGCGTTAATTGCTTCTGTGAGGAGTAAAAGAGGTCCGAAGCAAAAGCTGATGCTGTTTAGCTCCTTAACAATCGGTATAGGTCTAATCTTAACAGGAATTATGCACGAGTATTACCCCGCTGCACTTATTTTATTTTTTACGGGAATCTTTAATATATTGTTTTCAACCACTGCCAATTCTACATTACAGATAAATTCCAAAAATGAATATAGAGGACGGGTAATGAGCATATATTCTCTTGTTTTTGTGGGAAGTGCACCTTTAGGAAGCTTTTTATCCGGTGTATTTTCGGAGAAGCTTGGAGCTAATGCCGCCTTTATAATAAATGGAGCTGCGGTTGTTATTATTATAGTTTTGCTTATGCTCATATTTAGAAAGGCATTTTCAAAAGAGAAAGTTAAATAATGATTAAAGAAAGCCTGATGCATATTATACGCATCAGGCTTTTTGGTGAAGTGTTAGAATGCAGGTACAACTGCTCCATCATATTTCTTTTCTATGAACGCCTTAACTTCCGGTGAAGTAAGAGCCTTTGATAAAGCTTGTATATAAGGCTTGTTTTCATCACCTTTCTTAACAGCTAAAACATTGGCATAAGGTGAATCCTTATCCTCTATTGCAATAGCATCCTTTGTGGGATTTAAGTTATTTTCCATAGCATAGTTGGAATTAATAACTGAGGCGTCAACGTCCTGTAAGGTTGTAGGCAGCATCTGCGCATCCAACTCTTTTATCTTTACATTTTTAGGGTTTTCAGTTATATCTGCTGCAGTTATGAGATCACCGCTCTTAAGTTTTATAACACCATTTTTCTCAAGAATTCTCAATGCTCGTGCTTCGTTAGTAGTGTCATTTGGAACGGAAATGGTTGCACCATTTGGCAAGTCTGACAAATTCTTTATTTTCTTTGAATAAACACCCATAGGTTCAATATGCACCTTTACGGTATAAGTAAGCTTTAAATTCTTTTCCTTATTGCTTGATTCCAAGTATGGTACGTGTTGAAAAAAGTTTGCATCTAGTGAACCTTCATTAAGCTCTGTATTAGGAAGAACATAATCTGTAAATTCCTTTATAGTAAGCTTATAGCCTTCTTTTTCCAATATAGGTTTAACAATTTCAAGTATTTCCTTGTGAGGAACCGGAGTAGCTCCGACAATTATTTCTTTTTTATCGTTGGATGCACCAGAAGCGTTCGTGCTGTCAGCCTTCTTGCTGCAGCCTCCTAATGCTAGTAGTAGAGTTGCTGCTGTAACTAATGATAAAACTTTTTTCATATTTATTACCTCCATATTTTAATTTATTTCTTTAATCTTTTGTATAAAAAGTTACCTAAGGTTTGGAAAGACTGTACTATGATTATCAAAATTAGTACAGTATACAACATAATATCTGTTTTATATCTGTAGTAACCATATTTTATGGCTACATCTCCAAGGCCCCCGCCGCCAACGGTACCCGCCATGGCTGAATAGCCTATAACACTTATAACCGTAAGGGTTATTCCAAGAACTATTGAGGGGAAGGCCTCCCTTAGCATTACCTTGAATATTATCTGAAAGGTATTTGCCCCAAAGGATTTTGCAGCCTCGATAATACCGTAATCAACTTCCTTTAAGGCGGACTCAATAACTCTGGCTGCAAACGGAGCGGCTCCTATAGTAAGAGGAACTATAACAGCATCGGTACCTATAGCTGTTCCCATAACAAATCTTGTAAAAGGAACTATAGCAACAATAAGTATCAAGAATGGGAAGGATCTTAAGATATTAATTATAAAGTCAAGAATACTGAAAATCACTTTGTTGGGCTTTAATCCTTTTTTATCGGTAAGTACAAGTATTATGGCGAGTACAAAACCTATAATAACTGCATATAGCGTAGATAAGGAAGTCATTTTTAAAGTATCAAGCAAAGCCTCTATAAGTATTTTTCTAATCTCCACTATAACACCTCCATTCCCATTCTCTTATCTTTAAGGTAAGCTATGATTTTCTCGCTGCTGTCGGAACTAACATTAATAACAAGACTTCCAAGTACATCATCACGAAATCTTTCAAGCTTTCCCCAAACAATGGAGAAATCAATATTAAGATCTCTTGCCATAGAAGTTATAATAGTGCTTTTACTTATGTCCTTAGGAAAGAATATTTTGATATTAACTCCATCCTCGGGAAGTATCTCCTCTTCACCAAGTAATCGCTGGAGTGCTTCAGTCGGTTTAAGGAATAACTCTTCCACATCCCCGGAACCTTTCACTTCGCCGTCTTCCATAAGAACTACCTTATTGCAGACCTCTCTTATAACCTCCATTTGATGGGTTACTATTACAATGGTAATGTTAAGTCTTTTATTAATATCCCTTAGCAGCTGAAGTATGGACTTTGTTGTTTTAGGATCCAATGCGGAGGTAGCTTCATCACATAAAAGGATAGTCGGACGTAGAGCTAAAGCTCTTGCAATACCAACCCTTTGTTTTTGCCCACCGCTGAGCTTTTGCACATTCCAGAACTTTTTATCTTCCAGACCTACTAAGGTAAGCAGTTCATTTACACGATCTACTGTATCCTTTTTTCTATAACCCCACAATTGAAGAGGAAGTGCTATGTTGTCAAATACATTTTTACTTGTCATCAAATTAAAGTTCTGGAAAATCATACCTAGGTTCTTTCTTAAAGCTCTTAATTGTGCTCCGTTTAAGTCCTTTACTTCTTTATTATGAATCTTAATGCTTCCATCATTGTAGTGTTCCAGGCCATTTAGACATCTTAAAAGAGTTGACTTACCGGCACCACTGTGACCTACTATTCCAAAAATATCTCCATCAGCTATACTGAAGCTTACGTCTTTTAAAACTTCCTTGCCGGAAAAGCTTTTGAAGAGATTATTAATTTCTATCATTTTAATCCTCCCTAATTAAAACAAAATTAAAACCCGAGGATAACCCCGGGTCGATACCGAACTATCCTTATCTCTCAGCTTTCGCTGCAGGAATTGGCACCGTGTAAAATAACCGGTTGCCGGGCGTCATAGCGCCTGTCCCTCTGCCTCTCTTGATAAGAGCTATTAAGTTTTATGCTATTGATTATATAAGCTTTATTTTACGCTGTCAATATACTAAAGTAATATTGAAAGATTAAAAATTTTCAAAATATTTAACGCAAATCCTTGGCCTTCTAAGAAAAATTATAGAAGAATAATTTATATTAAGAATAATTTATATAGAGATTTTTTATTTGAAGTATATCAATTTTGTATAATTAATTTTTTTCAAATTTAATAGTTTTATGTTATAATCAATATTAATATAACGAGTTGAGAAAATATATAAACCAATATTATAATTTTATCAACGAGCGAGAGGTGGGGTCGTATGATATCAAAAAGTATTATTAAAGAAGTTTTGGCAAGAGCACTCAGTAGTGGCGGAGACTTTGCCGAAATATTTGCAGAAGACAAAGTGTTAAATAATTTAAGTATGATTGATGGAAAAATGGAAAACATAGTCTCTGGTAGAGATTTTGGTGTAGGAATAAGAATTTTCAAGGGATTTAGGTGTATATATGCCTACACAAATGATGCATCTCGCACATCTTTGCTAAATACGGCACAAAAGGCTGCAGAAGCAATTGGAGAGCTTAGAGAGGATGTAGCCGTAAACATAAATGAAAGAATAAATAAAAATATACATTCCATTTTATACGTGCCTTCATGTATTGAGAGCAGTAGAAAAATTGAAGTCATGCAAAAAGCTAACAATGCTGCGAAAGCTTTCAGTAGCGAAATTTCACAAGTTGTAATTAATTACATGGACAGAGATCAAAAAATATTAATTGCTAACTCTGAAGGATTATATACAGAGGACAGAAGAATAAGGACAAGACTTAGAATAGGATCCGTTGCATCCAATGGCACTGAAAAGCAAACAGGGTCAGAGGCTCCGGGCAGCATGATGGGTTTTGAGATGTTTCAGCACATAGATACCGAGTACTATGCAAGAGAAGCAAGTAAGTCAGCAATTACTATGCTTCATGCAAGAAATTGTCCTGCTGGCAGAATGGTTGCTGCAATAGAGAACGGTTTTGGCGGAGTTATTTTTCATGAAGCTTGTGGGCATTCATTAGAGGCAACTGCTGTAGCAAAAGGAAATTCGGTTTTTGCAGGAAAGCTTGGAGAAAAGATAGCTTCCGATAAAGTCACAGCCATTGATGACGGAACTTTGCCGGGGGAATGGGGATCAGCCAATATAGATGATGAGGGAAATGAAACTAGAAAGAACATTCTTATTGAAAATGGAATTTTGAAAGGATATTTGATAGATAAGCTTAATGGAAGAAGAATGGGGATGCAGCCTACGGGAAGCAGCAGAAGAGAATCTTACAGATATGCTCCTACTTCAAGAATGACTAATACATTTATAGCCCAAGGAACAGATGATAATGATGGAATTATAGCTTCAATATCTGAAGGATTATATGCTAAGAAAATGGGAGGAGGCTCTGTTAATACTGTAACAGGCGAATTTAACTTCGCTGTAGCTGAAGGATATTTGATTAAAGGCGGTAAAATTGAAGAACCGGTAAGGGGTGCAAGTTTAATTGGCAAGGGTGCAGATATATTAATGAAAATTGATAGAGTTGGTACTAACTTAGAACAAGGACAGGGCATGTGCGGTTCTTCCAGCGGAAGCATTCCTACTAATGTAGGACAACCACTTATAAGAGTGTCTGAAATTACGGTAGGAGGAAGATAACATGGAAATTATAGAGTTTAAAAATAGAGTGTTTAAAAGAGCTGATGAAAAAGGATTGAAAGAATACGAGATTTTTTACAGTAGAAGTGACAATTTCGGTGTAACTGTGTATAAGGGAGAAATTGATAAATACAGCTTAAGCTGCACTATGGGAGTTGGCTTTAGAGCACTAATTAATGGGAAAATGGGATATGCTTATACAGAAAAACTGGATGAGGATGGTGTAGAGTTCCTAATCCATGGAGTAATTGATAGTGCACATAATATAGATAATGAGGAAAAGCAATTCATTTATAATGAGGTTTCGGATTATATAAAAATCCATAAGCTTAAGGAAGAAGAGGCAAGCTCCTACACTGAGGAAAAAATAAAGCTGGCTTTAAATTTGGAAGAACAGGTTATGGCATCAGGCAATAAAGTTGTTAATATAGGCTATTGTGGCCTTGGCTGCAGCACTGAAGAGAGAGGGATATTTAACTCCTATGGAATTAATGTTTCCGACAGAAACAGTTTTGTATATGCAGCAGTTACCCCTGTAGTAAGTGATGAAGGCAAATTGTATAATGAAACTTCCTATATAATGGCAAACAGCATAAAAGATATAGATGCAGCTAAGCTTGCTGCAGAAGCGGTGTCAGAGGCTGAAAGCCGCATTGGGGGAGATGCTGTTGAATCCGGAAAGTATAAGGTTGTTTTAAGAAATGATGTTGCTGCAGAATTGCTAAAAACTTTCTCAGGAGCTTTTTGCGCAGACAATGTCCAGAAAGGGTTATCATTACTTAAAGGCAAAGAAGGCTCCATAATCGCATCTGAGAAGATAACCTTGGTGGATAATCCGCTGCTAAAAGATGCAGCAGCTTCAACTTCCTTTGACGGAGAAGGTGTACCTACATATGAAAAGGCAGTTATTGAGCAAGGGGCACTGAAGTTATTTTTGCACAATTTGAAGACTGCTGCCATTGATGG
>JAEZDX010000637.1 GCA_023417975.1 Bacillota bacterium | reverse complement strand
ATTCGCGTTTCAGCATAGGTGTAGATCTTGGTACTGATTTTGTAAGGACCATATTAACAAATCTGGACAGCAAAATTATTGTTGATAAAAGAAGTGAACTTAAAAGTAAAGAAGAGAGTTATGTGTTGGAATCAATAGTACAGCTCATAAAAGAAGTTATGAAAGAACATGGAATAGAGAAGGAATTGTTGTTTGGAGTTGGATTTTCGCTGCCCGGTACTGTAGATGAAGAAAATTTAAAACTTGAAGTGGCTGCAAATCTGAAATTGAAAAATTTGTATTTTAACGGCATTATGAATTTATTCGAAGTTCCAGTGTATCTGGAAAATGAAGCTAATGCAGGAGCTCTTGCAGAATGGCAGCTTGGTATAGCAAAGGACAAGAAAAATGTAATATATATCTCTGTTACCGAAGGAGTTGGCGGCGGCATAATAATAGATGGCAAGATGTATAAAGGAACCGCCATGAGAGCTGGAGAAATAGGGCATATGACCATAAATAAGAATGGAAGGCAGTGTAACTGCGGCAAGAAAGGCTGCTGGGAAACCTACGCTTCCAAAAAGGCTTTATTAAATGATTACAAGGAAATTAGCTCAGAAGATACTGACAATATTAAAGTAATTATGGACAGATATAAGGCCGGAGATGAAAATGCAGTAAAGGTCATCGAGAAATATATCAATGACCTGGCAGAGGGTATACAAAATTTATTATTTATATTTAATCCCGATAATATAGTAATCGGCGGGGATATAAGTTCTTACCCGGAAGTGCTTTTACAAAAGCTGACAGATAGAATTTTTCAACAGAATCAATTCTACAATGAAGGCGATGTAAATATAATGTTCTCTTCACTGAAAGAGGATGCCAATATTCTGGGAGCCTCACTGATACCTATTGTTGAAGGATTTGGCTTTCAAAAAATTTAAAATTTTAGGGGGATGCAAAATGAAATTATTTATTGATTCAGCTAACATCGACGAAATTAAGGATCTTAACGACATGGGAGTAATCTGTGGTGTTACTACTAATCCTTCTCTTATAGCTAAGGAAGGAAGAGATTTTGTAAAGACGATTGAAGAGATAGCTTCCATAGTTGACGGTCCTATTAGCGGAGAAGTTATGAGTGATGACGCTGAAGGCATGGTTAAGGAAGGTAGAGAAATAGCAAAGATTCATAAGAATATGGTAGTAAAGATACCTATGACAGCAGAGGGGTTAAAGGCAGTTAAAGTGCTGAGCAAGGAAGGCATTAAGACTAATGTAACATTGATTTTCTCAGCTACTCAGGCTTTACTTGCTGCAAGAGCAGGAGCTACTTTCGTAAGTCCTTTCCTTGGAAGATTGGATGACATCGGTACAGACGGACTTGAATTGATAAGACAGATAGCTCAAATATTCGAAATTCACAACATAGATACAGAAATAATTGCTGCAAGCACAAGACATTCTATTCACATTATAGAAGCAGCTCTTGCAGGAGCACATATTGCAACAATACCATACAAGGTAGTTATGCAGATGCTTAATCATCCATTAACAGATTCAGGTATACAAAGATTTAAGAAAGATTGGGAAGCAGCATTTGCCCAAAAATAAGAGGTGTTTTATGAATTATATAGGAATTGACTTAGGTACATCTTCAGTTAAGCTCGTTGTAATGAGCGGAGAAGGCAAGGTTGTAACTTCAGTATCAAAGGAATATGACGTTTATTTTCCAAAGCCGGGTTGGGCAGAACAGAATCCAGAGCATTGGTGGTTGGCAGTAAAAGATGGACTTAAGGAACTATTAGTAAAGTCCAAGGTTTCAAGTGAAAGTGTAAAAGGAATAGGCTTCAGCGGACAGATGCACGGATTGGTTGCACTGGATAAGGATTATGAGGTTATAAGACCTGCAATTCTTTGGTGTGATCAGAGAACTCAAGAAGAGTGCGATTACCTTAACAATGTAATCGGTCAGGCTAAGGTTTCCGAATATACAGGTAATATGGCTTTAACAGGCTTTACCGCTCCAAAGATATTATGGATGAAAAACCATGAACCTGAGCTGTTTAGCAGAATAAAGCATATAATGCTGCCGAAGGATTATATAAGATTCAGACTTACAGGAGAGCTTGCTACAGATGTATCGGATGCTTCAGGAATGCTTTTACTGGATGTAAAGAACAGAGTTTGGTCGAAGGAAATGCTGGACATATCCGGAATTACAGAGGAGATGCTTCCAAAGCTTTGTGAATCCTGGGAACCAACTGGAACTTTACTTAAGGAAGTTGCAGAATATACAGGTCTTCAAGAAGCTACAGTAGTTGTAGGTGGAGCAGGAGACCAGGCTGCAGGTGCTGTTGGTACAGGAACAGTTAGTGAAGGTATAATTTCAGCTGCTCTTGGAACTTCAGGCGTAATCTTTGCAAGCAGTGAGGAATATGAGCTTGATGACAACAACAGACTTCATTCTTTCTGTCATGCCAACGGAAAGTATCATCAGATGGGAGTAATGCTTTCAGCTGCTGCATGCTTAAAGTGGTGGGTTGATGAATTAAATAAAGATGTTCAAGGTGATACCTTTGAAGTGCTTCTTGAAGAAGCTGCAAAGAGCGTACCTGGCAGCAACGGTGTAGTTTTCCTTCCATATCTTATGGGAGAAAGAACACCTTACAGCGATCCTTATGCTAAGGGAGTATTCTTTGGCTTAAGTATGACTACAAACAGAGGAGATATGACAAGAGCAGTGCTTGAAGGCGTATGCTTCGGACTTAGAGATTCCTTTGAAATTTTAAAGCAGCTTAACGTTCCTATAAAGGAAGTACGTGTAAGCGGCGGTGGATCAAAGAGTATTCTTTGGAGACAGACTTTAGCAGATATACTCAATGCTCCTGTAGTATGCATAAATGCTTCAGAAGGCCCTGCTTACGGTGCAGCTATATTGGCAGCAGTAGGCTGCGGACAGTTTAATACTGTAGATGAAGCTTGCGCTGAGCTTATAAAGGTTACAGACGCAGTTCAACCTATAGCAGAGCACGTAGAAGCTTACAATAAAGTATACAAAGTATATAATGAATTATATCCTGCTTTGAAGGATTCCTTCAAGAAAATTAGCACGCTTTAATACAGATTCCCTTAAATAATTTTTCTTAATTAATTTTGGAAATCTGTTAAATATAATGTTTTTAACCCCCTCATTAATTAAAAACATTAAAAAGTAAGAGCCCGAAAGGGCTCTTACTTTTTTTAGGGGACGGTTCACAATTTTTCAGCGAAAATTGCCAAGCTTCTTGGCAGCTTCCATAATATTTTCTTTTCCTAATATGGCTGAAACAACAGCTATGCCGTCAATTCCCGCAGGTTTCAGCTGCATAAAGTTGTTTTCATTTATTCCGCCTATTGCTACTACAGGTATGCTCAAGCTATCCTTAATATTCTTAAGCGCAGCTATTGTTACTGAGCGGGCATCCAGCTTAGTATCGGTAGGAAAAACAGCCCCTACACCAATATAGTCAGCTCCGGCTTCTTGAGCTTCTAAAGCTTCCTCGAGAGTAGCTGCGGATATACCCAATATTTTATGACTTCCTAATATATGCCTTGCTATGGTACACGGTAAATCGGATTGTCCAAGATGTACTCCGGCAGCATCTATAGCTAAGGCAATATCTAATCTGTCATTTATAATTAGCGGTACATTGTACTTATCAGTAACAGCTTTCACAGAAGAGGCTATTGAAAAAAAGTCTAACGAGGACACATTCTTTTCGCGAAGCTGGATAAGAGTAGTACCTCCAAGTATGGCTTGTTCAATAGAATTGCATAAATCTCTTCCTTTGAGCACATCTCTATCTGTAACGAGATAAAGTGTATAATCTATTTTAGCTTTCACGTATGTCACCCCATTCACTAATATGTTTTGGTGAAAAATTACTGATAGCATCTATTATATATGTTTTGTAGCTACTTGTCCCATCATTATCGGACAATCTGTTATAGGCAATCTGACCTGCAATGCCCATAGTAAGGGTGCCTGCAGCAGCCGCAGTAAAATAATCATCAGTAACACCGCAGTAGGTTCCAATAAGTGAAGCGCTCATACAACCGGTTCCGGTAACCTTTTTAAGCATTTCATGCCCATTATGAATAGTTATAACTTTATCGCCATCAGAAATGTAATCAATCTTTCCGCTTATGACAACTACTGTGTTAAGCATTGCCGAAAGTTGTTTTGCAGCTTCTAGCCCATTATCGGTGTCTTCAGAATCTACGCCTTTTGAAAGTGCCTGCATACCGCATAAGGTTTTTATTTCTGCCAGGTTACCGCGTATAACTGCAAACTTAATTTTACTTATGAGTTTTAAAGCCATTTCTTTTCTGTAAGGGGTAGCACCTACTCCAACAGGATCAAGTATTACAGGAATGCCCAATTGGTTAGCCTTTTTTCCTGCTGCAAGCATTGATTCAATCTTTACACTATTTAGTGTCCCTATATTTAGCACAAGGGCGGAAGCTATAGAAACCATATCTTCTACCTCTTCAGCAGCTTCTGCCATAACAGGAGAGCCACCTAAGGCAAGTACTATATTGGCGCAATCATTTACTGTTACATAGTTTGTAATGTGATGAACTAAAGGTGATTTTTCATTTACGCAGCTGTATAGCTGCTGGATTTTTTCTTTAATACCCATTTTTCCGTAAACCTCCAACTTATAAAATATAATATAGCAGTAATTATCATACTTGGAATTGTTGCACCAAGTATAAAATGATATTTAATGAATACATAATATAATGCTATGCCCACAGCCCACACAAGTGCAGAGCCTAAATTCAGCAAAACATTATCTGAAGCTTTTAGCTTCTTCTTTAATATAAAGTAATCTGTCAATAATACCGCAAAAAGAGGAGCAAAGACAGAACCTATGGCATATAAAAAGGTTTCATAATTTTCAATTGGAAATACTAGAGCCAACAGAGTTCCTATTATTGTTACTCCTATTGTAGTAGTTTTTTCCTTAAGCTTTGGAGCTAAGTTTAAAAAGGTTACCCCTGCAGAGTATGCATCCATAAAAGTAGTAGTTACCGTAGAAAGTGCAATTACGGCAAAAGCGGCTATACCAAGATTGGAAGCAAGCATCATAGCTGAAGGATCAGGATTTTGAGATACTATAGCTGCACCTAGCCCTATTATAAACATCCAGGAGCTCCCTAAAAAGTATCCTAGAAAACTTCCGTAGACAGCCTGTTTTTCACTTTTGGCAAAACGTGTATAGTCAGCAATAAGCGGAAGCCAAGATAATGCCATTACAACAGAAAGCTCTAAAGCATCTCCGAAATATGCACCTTCGCCTGCAGGTGTGGAAATTACATTTGGAGTTTTGAAAATTATCCATCCAAGTACGAAAGTTAAAAGTAGCAGTAAAAAAACTGCGGCTGTGTTTATCTTTTTAAAGCCCGTCATACCATAAGCCAGCCAAATTATAACAAGAACTCCGGTTACAAGGCTCCACACTACTGTGTTGTTAAAGGACCATAAAGAAGAACTTATGAGATTCAGTGAAGCTGCACAGGACTTTATCATAACTGCCGTCCAGCCAAGCAGCTGGAGTACGTTGAGTACAGAAAACAAGTAGGTGCCGTATATTCCGAAGGACAATCTTGTAGAGGTCATAGACGGAATTTTTTCACGAGTACCTATTATTCCTCCAAGAACGAGCAAAAGTGTACCGAGCAAATGTCCTAGGAGTATGGAAATAATACCTGTTTTAAAGCCTAGAGGAGCAACAAAACCTCCGGTCATGATTTCAGCAATAGAGATTGCAGCTCCTGACCATAAAAATAGGAAGTACCAACAGGATAATTTTTGATTCTCATTATTCATAATTCATGCCTGCTTTCTTATAGAGTGAATAAAAGTGATTTGTGGGTCCAACACCCTTTCCTATATCAAGAGAGTGCTTTATGGCTTCTGTTATGT
>JAEZDX010000555.1 GCA_023417975.1 Bacillota bacterium | reverse complement strand
TATCCGTTATGATCCTGCTGCCATACGTTAGAAGTTAATATATAGTTCAAGGAAGCTATTTTCTTTCTCCAAGGAAGCTCGGAAGTAACCTTAAGCCACTTAGCATGTTGGCTGAACATTGAATCTACAACACGGATGAAAGACTCATAACTTGCAAAGAATCCATGACGTCCGGTTAATAGATATCCTTCTAACCAACCTTCGCACATATGCTCGCTTAGGTAAGAGTCAACTACACGACCATCTGTTGCAAGGAATTCATCATTATCAACTTTTTCTACATTCCAATCACGATTAGTAACTTCAAATACTTTTCCAAGACGATTTGACATAGTTTCGTCTGGTCCAAAAATACGGAAGTTTCTGTTTTCTTCATTAAGAGCGAATATATCACGAACATAAGCTCCTAATTCAATCATATCTTGAGCCTTAACAGCACCTGGTGCAGGAACATCTACACCGTACTTACGGAAATCAGGTAAACGTAAATCACGTAGTAACAGTCCTCCGTTAGCATGTGGATTAGCTCCCATACGTTGATTTCCCTTAGGGCTCAACTCAGCTATTTCAGGAAGAACACGTCCATTTTCATCAAATAATTCTTCAGGTCTATAGCTTAATAACCATTCCTTTAACTGATCAAGATGTTCAGGTTTTTCCATAGACATAGGAACTTGATGAGCACGGAAAGTTCCTTCAATTTCGTTGCCATCTACTACCTTAGGACCTGTCCATCCCTTAGGAGTTCTCAATACGATCATCGGCCACATTGGACGTGTAAGATCGCCAGTCTTAGTGGCATTTTCTTTTATAGCTTTGATTTCTTCAATTGCTTTATCCAATGTCTCAGCCATTAATTTATGCATAGTCATTGGATCATCACCTTCAACAAAGTAAGGCTTCCAACAGCATCCTTCAAAGAATTTCTGAGTTTCTTCCTTTGAAATACGTGCAAAAACAGTTGGGTTACTAATCTTGTATCCATTCAAATGAAGAATTGGCAGTACAGAACCATCAGTAACTGGGTTTAAAAACTTATTTGAGTGCCAAGCAGTAGCAAGTGGACCTGTTTCTGCTTCACCATCACCAACAACACAAGCTGTAATGAGTGTTGGGTTATCAAGGACAGAACCAAAAGCATGTGCCAATGAGTAACCAAGCTCTCCGCCTTCATTGATAGAACCTGGTGTTTCAGGAGCTACGTGGCTGGATATTCCACATGGGAAAGAGAACTGTTTGAAAAGCTTTTTCATACCTTCAATATCTTGGCTAACGTTAGGATAAACTTCACTGTAGGATCCTTCTACATAGGTATTTGCTACCATAAAGTTTCCGCCATGACCTGGACCGGAGATGTAAATCATGTTTAGATCATATCTCTTTATTACACGATTTAAATGTGTATAAATAAAGTTTTGACCAGGAACTGTACCCCAGTGACCAACTATCTTACGCTTAACTTGATCCATAGTTAAGGGTTCGCGCAATAATGGATTATCTAAAAGGTACAATTGACCTGCAGATAAATAATTTACTGCACGAAAATATGCGTCCATTTTTTCTAATAACTCTTGAGTTATAGGACCTTTTTCAATACTATTACTATAATTCGACATATAAACCTCCTAAAAACAAATAAATGACTTCTTACATTAAATTATTATACATTATTATTTTTTGTTATATATACCTCAAATGAATTTTCGTATATTATTACATATAATCGAATAATTGAGTTATTATTAAGCAAAAATATGAGAAATAAGTTTAAAAGTATCTATTAATAAATGCAATTATGCTACTAAAAGCTTATAGTAAACCTTTAGATTATCAAATTTCGTCGAAATATGACACATAAATCATTATATGTGTATGAACATTTGAAATCTGAACAATGAACTTTGATAAAAAAATATCAATATTTTTTATTTTTGATAACGGAATCATAAATAAAATATTGATGTAAACCTTTTATGACCTCATTGCTATTATGTTACTCCTCAAATATAATAGAGTATAGAAGGGAATGAAAAATAACGATATGAGAGATGGTAGCGGTCATTAAATTAAAGCTAATTTACTCCATTTCACATAATTATGTTATGTGTGACAATGAAGTAAGTAAAGTGAAAAAATGGAGGTGTATGATGAGAGCTTTATTTATTGGAGGTACAGGAACTATAAGTGCTGCTATTTCAAAATTAGCAGTACAAAATGGTTGGGAACTCTACTTATTAAACAGAGGAAGCAGGGGTGAAAGAGTTCCTGAGGGTGCTAAAATAATTACAGCAGACATAAATGATGAAGTAAGCGTTATGCAGCTAATTAAGGATATGGAATTTGATGTTGTTGCAGATTTTATAGCCTTTATACCAGCCCATATTGAAAGAGACATAAGACTGTTTTCGGGTAAAACAAAGCAATTTATATTTATCAGTTCTGCTTCTGCTTACCAAAAACCGCTTTCATGTTACAAAATTACTGAGAGTACTCCTTTATCAAATCCTTATTGGCAGTATTCAAGAAATAAGATAGAATGTGAAGAGCTTCTTATGAAAGAGTATAGGGAAAAGGAATTCCCAATTACTATAGTTCGTCCAAGTCATACTTATGATGAAAGAAGTATTCCGTTAGCCGTGCATGGTGAAAAGGGCAGTTGGCAGGTAATCCACAGAATAATTAATGGTAAGCCAGTCATAATACACGGAGATGGAAGTTCTTTATGGACTTTAACTCACAGTTCCGATTTAGCCAAGGCTTTTGTAGGAATTATGGGTAATAGTGCAGCCATAGGTGAAGCAGTTCACATAACCTCTGATGAAGCTATTACTTGGAATAAGATTTATGATTGTATAGGAGCTGCTTTAAATCGTCAGGTAAAAAAGGTACATGTAGCAACAGATTTCCTAGTAGCTTGCATACCTGAACTAAAGGGTGGGCTTACAGGGGATAAATCAAATTCTGTTGTATTCGATAATTCAAAAATTAAAAGGCTTGTGCCTAATTATGTTGCAACAACAAGATTTGATGAAGGTATTAGACTTTCAATTCAATACTATTTGTCTCATCCTGAGCTTCAGATACTTGATGAAGAATTTGATAAATTTTGCGATAAGCTTATTAAAGTACAAGAGGATGCAGTAAAAAACTTTTATAATTTATAGAAGCTGGTATTTGTTAAATAGTGAATATTGGTGAAAACAAATTGATAAGATAAAATTGAAATACATAAAGATTAAACTGAAGGTTGGTGTAATAATGGGAAAGATTAAAATTGTAATCGTAGATGATTCTCCTTTTTCAATTGCTGTTTTAAGAGAAATGCTTGAAAGTAGTGGATTTGAAGTAATCGGAGATGCCAGTTCTTTAGAAGAAACTATTGAAACAGTTGGAAGATTAAAGCCCGACGTTGTGACTATGGATATGACTATACCGGGTACTGACGGATTGGAATGCACAAGAGCTATTCACGAAATAGATCCTAATATAAAGGTCATTGTAGTCAGTTCTATGATGGACGATGAAATTGTAAGCAAAGCTCGTAAAAATAAAGTCTCAGGCTATATTCAAAAGCCGGCTGATCAAGAAGAACTGACCTTGTTGATAAACAGAATTATGGCCAGTGAAGAATTGTTTAAAGAATTGGAGAATTACTATTATTCAGTATTTAAAGAAGCCTTCCTTGATACATTTAATAAGATGGTAAAAATAGTACCGGAGATAAAAAGTGAAGAACATTCTAACATTGAGCAAGTTTCAAGAGGCGTTTCAGTAGTCATAGGGATTATAGGAAAATATAGCGGTAGAATGATATTCGATTTATCATATGACACTGCTGAAAAATTTACTGAATCTATGTTAAAGCGAAAAGCCAAAAATCTTGAAGAAGTTCTGAATGTAATGGGAGAATTTACAAATATAATGGCAGGTAATGCATGTTCAGTTATGAATAGAAAAAATAAGCTTTTTGGTTTAAGAGTGGCGCCACCTACTATATTCCACGGAGAATCCATAAATATTTCAAAAGGAGAACTGGATTGCACGGCATCTGCAGTGACAAATTCTAATTTTGGAGAGATTTACTTAAACGTGGGATTTTTAAGGGGGGTTGGAGAATGGATGTCAAACATGTAAATCCATTTCTTGACTCTTTCTTAAATATTATGCCTCAGCTTGGCGTTAATAATATTAAAAAAGGAAGACTT
>JAEZDX010000536.1 GCA_023417975.1 Bacillota bacterium | reverse complement strand
CGTCAGAATGTGTATAAGAGACAGCTTCGTAGCTCTGCATTATAAGGCAAAGCATATGAGCTGGCTTCACTGTTTTTGGGGTATAGGTGCTACATTAGGTCCTTATATTATGGGATTATATTTGACCGGCGGACAAAAATGGGCTATGGGCTACCGAGCTATTTCTGTAATTCAGATTGCTTTGACCGCTGTTCTCATATTCTCTTTACCCCTTTGGAAGAAAAATGATACAGCTTCCGAAAACAAGGCTTTAGAAAGTAAAGCCTTAAGTCTAAAGTCCCTTCTAGGTATTCATGGTGCAAAACAAGTACTTGCGGCTTTTTTCTGCTACTGCGCCCTTGAATCAACTACTGGCCTCTGGGGAAGCAGCTATCTTGTTATAGCTAAAGGCATAACACCGGAAACTGCAGCTAGATGGATTGCCCTATTTTATTTTGGAATAACCTTCGGAAGATTTCTAAACGGAGTTGTTGCAATGAAATTGTCAGATAAAAACTTGATTCGTATAGGTCAAGGAATTGCCGCCCTTGAAATAGTGGTACTATTACTTCCCTTTGGAAATGCGGCGCTTTGTGCCGGCTTTATCCTCATAGGACTTGGCTGCGCTCCAATTTATCCAAGTATGCTTCACGCTACGCCTGCAAATTTCAGCAAGGAGCTTTCACAAGCTATTATGGGTGTACAAATGGCCTGCGCATATGTAGGTTCTACTTTCATGCCTCCTTTATTCGGTTTAATTGCAGAGCATGTAAATATCAAATTATACCCCTTTTACCTTTCAATATTTGTTATAATCATGATTTTCATGGTAGAAGCTGTTAATCATATTAAAAATAAGTAAACCTCCACACTTAGTATAATTTAAATTTTATATGAATATTATAAGATATGACCTATATAATTTTGGAGGTTAAAAAATGCTCAGCGGCATTAAAAAAATATTGGAAAGTGTGATTAGTAAGGGAATCTATGACTTAATAAAATATTTACTATTCGTAGCAATTGCAGGCATTACCGGCTTGACTGCTCATATACTTGCCAGTAGCACAAAATATTTAATGCCATATGCTATTATTATAGCTGTAACAGCTTCTGCATCTGTTGGCCTATTTGGTATATTCATATATAAGAAATATAATCCTATTTATAACATATATACAAAAACCGATTTCAAATATATATTTCTACAGAAGGAATACTATTATGAATACATTGACGTGCATCACATAATATATCAAAAGTACATCAAACTAAAAGTTATATGTGACAGTATAGATAGATATTATGACAAGTACAATTGGACGGGTAACGAAAAACCTAAAACAATTACTAGCGCCAACAAAGATCATACTATTGTATTGACGACTAAAAGGGACTCTTTCCAACAGTTTGAAGTCCACTTTGACAGAAACTATAAAAAGGGTGAAATTATAGAATTACTACTAACCTTCGAATTGGAAGACAGTGAAAATAAAGCCAATCCGGTTATATCTACAACCATTGTTGAACCGACAAAGCATCTTAAGCTGAAAATTAAAATATCAAAAGATTACAGAGAAACATTGGCTCATGCAGAAGTATTTCCTGTAATAGACAGCCGTATTTCCTTAGAAAAAACCGATATGTTTTTTGATAATAACGGCGTAGTCCAATGGGATATTAAGGACCCTCCTATGCTGCTTGTTTATTCCTTACGCTGGAATAATCAGTGAAATTCTTAAGAATTTTTTATATTTCGGTTATAGAGTGGCATAATTTGTGGCAATACTATACTATATACAAAAGTGCTTTATAAAATAAAAAACAAAGGGTGAGCTTAATGCATGACTGATAACCTTTATGAATAAAAAAGTGTAACTGTCTGAGTTACACTTTTTTAGTTTTATTCTTTTTTATATACAATCTTCTTTATGCTGCTGTCAGAAAGAAAGAATTCCTCTGCCAACATACTTATTGTACATCCTCCTATATACTTTCTTCTAATTTCTTCATTACGATTAAGTATATAGTCCCGGTTTTTAGACTTTTCTCCCCACTTCTTTCTTGATTCAGGCCGGGAAGGAATATATATATATTCGCCTTGAATATACTTTTGAATTTCTTCAATTAATCTATCCGGTAAAATTTCATTAACTCTTACATATTTCATAAAGCTCAGCTCCTTAAGATTACAATTAAAGCTAAGGAGGCAAAGCCTGTATATGCATGAATTTATCTTGATGACGGCTTAGAAACTATCTCTGTGCAAATCGCCGTTCAAAGTCATACCTACAGACTTTGCACAGAGCATTTTGAGCATTTCCCTATTCATAAGATTATAACTATTCATATTATCACACTCCATTTTAATACTTAAGCTTTACTTTTCAAAACGGAACCAGCCGAAATCAAAATTTGATCCGGGCAGGAACACAAAGGTTAATTTTTGCAATCCGGTTATTTTATCCAGTTGAAACACTTGCTGCTCATAACCATCTGAATTAATAAATTCTACAAGCTGGTTACTTTCTCCTTCTGTATTGCTAAGTTTTATATGAATAGTGTTTTTATCTATTGGAGAGCTTCCGTAAATAACAAGCTTAGAAGCACCATCTTTACCGAAATTCATCTGTTCAAACTCAAGTGAAACATTGTTTCCTATTCCTTCAACACTATTCTCCTTAATAGTAAAGGTATCTCCATAAATGTGGTCACACTCTACTGCTAGGTTGTCTTCATAGGCTCTGTTTTTCTTTTCAAAATAAAAACCCTTTATATGAACTTTCTGATGAAGCACAAAACATATGGAAGTAATTCCTTTCAATCTTTTTGAAAGCTTATAGGTGTCTTCCTGATATACATTCCATTTAGATTCCTTTTGATAAATTACATCAGCTACTAATTGGCTTCCCTCTTCTTCCGGCATACCTTCCCATATTTGCATAGGATATTCCTCACCTGATAATGCGAAGATAGGAATTGTTATAACATCGGAACCATAGGTACCAAAATCTATGTCACGGAAACCTACCTGTGTTTCGCCATCTCTGCTTGTAGCTACTCCTCTCTCATTTCCGTTTCCCACTTCACCTTTACTATAATCATACAAGCCTGCGGATATGAAGCTATAAGCATCCTTATATGCTGCGCCAAGTCCCTCTGCCTTGAATTCAAGCTGAGAAATAAGTTTGGTTTTATCAGTACCGTTCTTACTTGCGCAGCGTACTCTGAATTCTCCATCTCCTAACGCGGTGACTTTTGCTCTATTACCAAAGGCTTCTATCTTTGCAATGTTTGAAGCTATACCCGCATCATTTACTACGCTCCACTCCAATTCTTCGTAGGAAGTATTTTCAGGATACAGCTTGGTAAAAATCATCATTTCTTTTCTGTTTTCATCAAAAAGTTGACCTTCTTCACTTATTAGCTCTATCTTACGGCTAGGTATTTCATCGCATTTTCCCATTACGCAAGGCATTTCATAATTCTTCAGAGCTGCAGAAATCCCTGTCAAAGTCTCAGCCTTTGCTTCCAGTGCTTCAAATTCAACCTTCTCTGTTGAGAGCCCTTTAGAGGAAACTTCCATGCTAATTTTACCGGCTTTAGTTGTTGCACCTATAATAGCCATAAGCTTTCCGCTAAACAGTCTTCTGCTAAAGCCTTTATATTGGTCGTAGTCTGTGCTGTCTCCATTATCAAGCCCTAGCAAACGACCTTCTCCTGTAACCTCAACACTAACCCTGTTATTTGCATTATCAACAATGTTTCCATTTTCGTCTTCCATTGAAATCTCTACAAAAATCAAGTCTGAGCCGTCTGCCACAAGGCTTGTTTTATCAGGCTTAAGACATATTTTCTTCGCATCACCAAAGGATTTTTTTATATCTATTGCAATTATTTTACCTGTTTCATCGTAAGCTATAGCTTTTATTTCACCTTTTTCGTAAGGTATTTTCCACCATCCAACAAGCTGTGTTCCGTGAGCAAAATCAATATCATGCGTTCCCACAGTTGCACCATTAAATTGCAGTTCCACCTTAGGTGCATTTGAGCATATTCTTATATCGATCATCTGACCTTCGTTGAAATCCCAATATGGGAAGATATGAACCATAGGCTTCGTCTTATAGTCCGTCCACGCAGCTTGATATATATAATATGGGTCCTTCTTAAAGGTAGCGGTGTCTATCTGTCCTAAATATGCATTTTTAGTATGGTATGGCGTTGGCTCACCTATATAGTCAAAGCCGGTCCATATAAACTGCCCCATTGAAAAAGGATTATCTCTCTCTGCAAGTATACATGCTTCAACGGATT
>JAEZDX010000650.1 GCA_023417975.1 Bacillota bacterium | reverse complement strand
CCATATATTATGCTATCGTAATTATTTAGAACAAACCACGGAAATATAGACCTATTGGAACCGCCTTCAGACATTTCGTTGAATCTCTTGGCAAGACTTTCACTCAATCCTGATGTATCGATGTGGGACTTTATTCCTTTGTAATCACTTATTATACCTTCTCTAGTTTGAAGTTCCCAGAATATATCCCTGTTTTCCTCAAAAATCACTTTGTTTACAAGCTTACGTGTATCCGAATCATCTAGGCTTATACTTTTAAACTTTTCATAAGTAGTTATTCCCGCCTTAACAAACTCCGGCCGAGACTGCAGAAATTTGTCAGCCTCCTCTACCTGTTTGCTATATATGTCCTTAAAATTTTCAAATTCTTTATCATCCATGGAAGTTCCATAATCTTTTATCATTTGAGCACATATTTTGTTGTAATCCTTATCGGGTCTCCCACCAGGAAAGTATTTAACATAATAGCTGATAAACAAATAATATACGATTGCACTTATAATAAGAAGCATAATTATTGTCCTGAGCCCAAATACCTTTTTGATTTCATTAAAAACAATTCTCATTATATCCTTCTCCCCCTAATATATATTTTGTTTCTTAAATCTTCCGTTACAGATGCTGTACAATATAATTACAATTACTGACCACACCATAACAGTTATGAGCTCATAATACTTAAATGGAGCCATTGCCCCCTTCTCCATAAACCATTCCATACAGTAGCCACAAAGTACAAATGGAGTAAACTGAGCTGCGAAAATCGCATTGCTATAAGAAGGCATAAGGCTCGGTATTACAAAAGCAAATCCACCTAATACTGCAAAGATAAAACAAACCATATAGCTGTTTCTGATGAAGCATGAAATGCTGTAAGCAATAAATGTAAAAATAATTTCACATAAATAAACAAGTACGATGCAGCAGATCATGTATTGCACCAACGACATCTTCCACCAGGATATGTATGGCAAGCCATATTCCCAGTTAAATCCGCTGCTTATTGGCACCTTCCAAAGTCCTGAGTAATCAAATACTGCAAAATAGACGACTAAAGACACTCCGAGAATAATTGTAGTTATAGCTATGCTTAAAAATATAGCTGTAAAAAGCTTATCTCTATCAAGCTTTCTGCCCCTTTTAGTTGAATAAGCCATCAGCTGTGTTCTGTTTTCAAACTCATAGCTCAGTAAATATCCCGTAATCAACACCACAAGGATACCTATTTCAATGATGGAGTTCCTAAATAAGGTGCCAAAAAGAAATTTGTGCATTCTATAGGCTTTTCCTATAAAAAACAGATTTTTATGCTCCCCATTATCTTTTAATTGTTCAAATCTGACTGCCAGCTTATTATATTGTTTTCTCACTGTTTCTGCCGCCTGGCCGCTTAGTCTATAGGTAGTTACTCCGTCTTTACCCATATCGGTTATATTGATAGCCTTATAGCTCTCATCAATATTTTTCGCTATGTTATAATAGTTCTCTATAACTCCTGTACTTCTAAAAAAACTTTGTTGTTCTTTACTGTAAAATTCATATCTACTATGATCCTGTAACAATTCTCCCGCAGAGCTATAGGTTTTTGCTGTCTTTGCATAGGTAATTTCATTAACCTTTTTCAGCTCATCTTCATAATACCTCTGAAAATTATTCAGCATACTATCATTTATCTCATAACCAAACTTGTCCACAATTTTATTTAATACCTTTAAATCATCGTTATAATATGTATTGCTGCATATAACAAAAATATTAAAAGTAATAAATACTAATATTAATCCCATGACAATTGGCGAAGCTGCAGCTTTTTTTAATTCATAAGCCTTAATACTCATAGTGCTGCTACTCCTGTCCCAGGCTTGTATCATTGTAAATATAGAGAAATATATCCTCCAAATTAGAAGAGACAGAATTCCAGTTATCCTGTTTTGGTTCCTTACTGATAAATCTTATTATGAATTCCCCATCTTCCTGTTTTTCCAACAGCGTCAAATATTGCTTTCTGAACGCTTCAACTTCATTAAAATCAATTTTAGCTTCATAGACACAGTCTTTAAGCATTCCACAAATATTTTTAACTGTATCCTTGTAGAGTACCTCTTTGTCCTTTATCATAATAATTTCATTTGCAATTGATTCCACGTCAGAAACTATATGGGTAGAAAGAATTACTATTCTATCCCTTGCAAGCTCCGTCAGCAAATTTTTAAATCTCACTCTCTCTTTTGGGTCCAGTCCGGCTGTGGGCTCATCCATAATAAGTATCTCAGGCTCATTCAACATTGCTTGAGCTATGCCTACACGTTGAACCATACCTCCCGAAAACTTCTTCATTTTCTTATTTTCCACCTTTTCCAGACCCACAAGCTTCAACAGCTCCATTACCCTTCCTTTAACTTTCTTACTATCCAGGCCTTTTAATGCGGCTATATATAGTAAATATTGCTTTGGACTATAGTTTTTGTAATATCCGAATTCCTGAGGTAAATAGCCTAATATATCTCGATACTGCTCATCTAGTTTTGTTATGTCGTTCCCATTGTAGAGTATCTCGCCTGCTGTAGGAAAAAGCAGCGTGGCAAGCATTTTAATCAAAGTAGTTTTTCCCGCTCCGTTGGGTGCAAGCAAACCGTAGATTCCTTTTGTAAATTCCAGATTAATATTCTTTAAAGCACAAAAACTCCCATAGTTTTTGCTAACATTGTTAACTACCAACATTTCATATCACTCCTTCTATATTTTTAAAGGTAATAAGCTTTTTAAGGTTTCTTATATAGATATAAATAAAAGCAGCTATAACAACTAAATACACCAATACAGGAATTTTAATAAGAAAAGCTCTATATAAATTTAAACTGTATACTGCTGCTCCCAAGTTTGCCGTAATCCATAGGAATATTACAATTCCTTTTGTAAAGGTAGATTTAATTTTAAAAATCATGTACAAGAATATGCTTGAAAATAAAAATAAGGAAGTAATGGAAATCATTATGGCCTGGGGAAGACTTATATGTTTAAAATATATGGCTAAAAGGCATAAGGCCGCACAGTTTACCAATATGCTGAAGATACTGAAAAGGAGCATTCTTAGAGCTGCCAGTTGATAAATGTTATATTTGCAGGTCATTTCAAGCTCATAGGTCCCCTTGTACTTTGTATTTATAAATGCTATGGAAGATATTGATAAATACAGTATTGGTGATACTATGAAAATAAAAGAATATATACTTCCGTTGTCTACACTTCTCTGAATTTCTAAGCCCAAAATTATAAAGCTCAGTACTACTGCAATTACTAGTACTGTAAAAGCAATCTCAGTTAGGTCATGAAACAAATGCCTTATTCCTACATTGATATACATGTTTTTTAAATAACAATAGAAATTCTCCTTTGGCTTAACCCCTTTTTCTATGATTTCATCTATTTCCAGTTGTATAGTACTGTCATCAGGAAAATCTATGTATAATTTATGCTTGTCCATTATTACCCTCCTCTAAAACTCTTTTGACCTTTTTAATTACGGAGTAGTATCTCGTTTTCACTGTAGCTTCAGAAATACCTAACATACGCGATATTTCAAGGAAAGTATATTCTGCATAGACCTTAAGCCTCAGTATTGATTGGTAACAAGAATCAACACCATTGATTATGTTCATAATTCTCTGAGCCTCTTGTTTATTTTGAATACAAATTGTAAAGTCTTCAGCGTCATGCAGTTCATAATCTTCAATAGATACAGCAATACTCCTGAATTTATAGTATCTGGAGCGATAATAATCTACTAGCTTGTTAGTGGCTATTTTGTACAGCCATGTCCTAAATGCTGCTTTGCCTCCATTGTAACTGCCGATGCATTGAAGCATGCTTATAAATACATCTTGAGTTAAGTCCATGGAAAGCTCCTTATCTAATGTCTGCTTATACACATAGGCATATATTTCCTTATAGTATTTTGATACAAGTTCATTGGCAGCTTCTCTATTTGCCTTTGTTTTTATTTCACCTATCCACTGTTCTTCCTTGTTCATACTTCACCGTTCATCTTCACTTTCTATCCATTCTATTTTTATATTCGTAGTAGTGCGGAAAATAGTTTTAATAAATTCATAAACATTATGATTTCTAATGTATTAATGAACATCGTAAAATTTATGTAAAAAAAAGTATGCCACATAAATTTTAGCATACTTTTGAAATTTCATATTCTATTATTAACTTAAGCTATTCAGTATTTATAAGCATAAAAGTCTAAGTTAATCAGTTCGGTATAAATTCTGGTTTCCACTCATTATTTTTTAGCCATTTATATAAATTATCAGCTTCAATATAGCTTTTCTTTCCATCCCTTTCAATCATCACTACACCTTCAACATACTTTACAGCTATATTCCCATTCTCTTCCTTGAAAAGATAATTAGCCGGCTGTATTAGTATACTGTGTCCATCGCAATTGATGGTTAAACAGGATGGATTTATGTTTCCTCCAAACTGTACTGTTTCTGAAAAATTAGCTTCCGGTATCTGTTCGTTGTATAGTGTTGCTTGTGTTAACCAAGACAGCACTTTGGACAATGTTGCTTCTTCATACAACTTCTCCTATGACTGATTTATATAAATGACTTATATATTTAATGAATGAAAGCGGTGAACTTTCACTCAAGAAGATATCAAGATATCGAGATATTGCTAATTAATTTATCTAATGCAATTAAGCTATATTCCCATTTCAGATAGTCTTTGGCTCCAACATATGAACACCATTTATACTCCTCATGTTCAGAGGATATTTTTACATCAGGTATATTTTCGATTTCAACAGCAAAGCAAAAGTCTTGCATATCCATTAACACCCCGTTCTTAGTTTCTTTATATGTAAATGTATATTCTAAATCTGAGATTGACTTGATAGTCTTTATCCCGGTTTCCTCCCAAACCTCTCTTAGTGCAGTTTCTACCAAATCTTCACCAGCCTCAACACCTCCACATACCGGCTGCCAGTAACCACTCCTCTCTGGAGTCCGTTTTAAGATAAGCACTTTTAAAGACGGATTTTTACAATATATAAATACTTGAACATTAGTCCTTTGAACCATTTAATTATCACTCCTTCATAAAAGTCCCTTAGCGAACTCTATCTTACAATATAAGCTAAGCTAATCTAATTATATATTTTATGTTCAAGGATGAGAAGCTTAGGATTAACCAGAGTAGGAATATATGAAACTGAAAATAGGGTCAATGTTACAGTTTTAAAATATAATGATAAAATTAGAAAACAGATTAGCAAAATAGTAGATATATCATTGATACAAATAGAGGAGAGTGAGCCAGCACACATGTATTAATTATATGGTGGGCAAATAATTTACAGCATATCTACACATTTCAAAGTTATGATAAATCAAAGTACAAGCTATATAATGAGGTTATATGTGCATGCACGCCACACTATAGCTCTGTAACAAAATAGTAGTAGGTACTAATTTACGGACAAGCCTCGCTAAGGCAGTTTGATACATCTTCTTATCGGTGCTCTTCCCATATAAAAACCATCATTCTTCTAATGGTTACCATATAACTTTTCATGGAGAATAGGAGAATGCACTAGACTTCCCCTGTTCTATCTATTTCAACGCTCTCAGAAATATTGCTCGGTAGTTCCGACTTTAATGCTTTCAATATTTTGTGTCTCCACTGGAAAGCGGTATTGGAATTAATTCCAACTATAGCTGCAGACTTACGTATAGATGTGCCATTCTCCATGCACTCCAAATATCGAAGCCACATTTGTACCGGTTTTTTACTGCAGTTTAATACAGACTTTGAAGGAATAACGAAAATTCTTTTGCAGTGGTTGCATCTATAGCGCTGCTTACGAAGCCTGTTTTTACCAAACTTAATAATGAAGGAGCTGCAGCAATCAGGACAGATTAACTCAGAAACATCCCGACTTTCATCCCTTTTAACAAACAAATTCTCCTTCAGACACTGTATTTGTGAAGGCTCCATTTTCATAAGGCTTTCAAGCAGTTCATTCTCAACATTAGCATTATTAGTTTCATTAGACATAACTTCCACCTCATCTACTTTTTATATATAGATTATTGACACTTTAAGCTTGTCTAAATCACGCCTACCACTACTTTTGAACATAGCCTTACTGTGAAAAAAGTTCATGTATGAAATCTCTTCTTCATTATTATCTATTCTATCTACTATATTTTTATTTACCTTGGTGCATTTTACCCATTCTTTATCAGGTACATTTTCAAGTATAAGTGACTCACCATTTTTCTAATTACTCCATCATTGACATAATGTTGAACCGATGGTAAAATATATAACTATCTGTGCATAGGGGGAATTCAAATGAAAAGAAAGAAAGTTAAAATAGCACTAGCTTTGTTGATATTTATCTCATTAGTTGTCATACCTACTTCTGTTTTTGGCTATCGCTATCATTCATATAAGATAGATTTACAACATGCAGAAACATTACTGAACAGTGGCCAGTATGATAATTCTATTTCAGCCTACCGTAATCTAAAATCAAATAAATTCTCTGATCACGACATCGCTACCATTGATTCAAATATCAAACTTGCTTCAGAACTAAAATTGTCGAAACAGGCCTTTGATAGTGCTGTAACTCTTTGCGACCAAAAGAAATATATCGAGTCTATTGATAGTTTTAAAAATGTTAAAGACTTCGATAAAGAAAGATATAATCATGCTCAAGAGAAAATCAAGGAAGCTAGCCAACTTTATATAACAGACAATTTAACAAAGGCTAAAAACGAGGCAGCCAGCGGGCATTATGATAATGCAATCCCCATTCTTGATAATATTCTTAAATTTGACCAAAACAGTGAGGAAGCTACTAATTTAAAGAATACTTATAACAATGAGATTCAAAAGATAAAAGATGAGGAAATAGCTCGAAAGCAAGCCGAGGAAGAAGCGAAAAAAAAGGCAGAGGAAGAAGCTAAGAAAGAAGCAGAGAATAAAGCGAAAAAAAAAGCTGAACAGGCCAGTAAAACTACAAATACAAATAGTAATACAAGCCAAATCAATGCATCAATAACTTCGGAGTCTGACACTAATATTATCAGGATATATGATAATGGTGCTAAAATCACGGTACAACTCATGACAATGTGTGATTCTCAATTAAACTTAGTCTACTATTCCGTAATTGCAACTTCAACCTCTGGCCCTTCACTATATAATGCTTTATCACTTAATTATACAGCAACATTTACTTCTAACGGTGTTGAAGTTAAAGATTCTTCAACAACGCAGGATGGTCCTAGAACAAAAAGGTCTGTATATTTAAAAGTATTCAACGGTGGATTTGCTAAAATAGATGTAACTTATAAAGGACAAGTATTCACACTCACAGGTAATTTGAGTAACTAAATGACACATTTTGCCACTTTCAAACACTTTCCAATATATCTTGCATAATATTTCCGCATAATATAGGACTTTTACATATTACTTATCCTTGTTAAACTCTTTCAATGAAACCGGGATTAAGGTGGAAACTACAACTCTACTGCTACCATGCCTTAATCGCGGTATGCATTATGTTCATATTCAATCTCTTTCCCATTTCCAATATCATTTGTAATCATATATCATAATTTATTATATTTCCATATTCATTTATTTAAACAGCATATGCATCTTTACCTATCTTGTGCCTATAATAAATTCAAAATCATTTGAGTATACTCCATCCTTTTATCTTTAAATGCCTTTAGTACACATAGCCTTACTATGAAAAAGATTCAGGTATGACATCTCTTCTTCATTAAAATCTTCCGGCAGTTCCGGATGCCCCCTTCTATGCAATGACTTCATTTATTAATTTTCTTACATCCGGCTGATATACTTCATAATCTTTGTTGCCTTTTCTATATATGAAATGGTCTCCATCCAATATTATTTTTACAGTTTCATTTAATTTCGTTGATATTGCAACTATAGTGGTACCCTTTAATAATAGGTCCGCTGTACTCTTTTACATCATTTATGCTTATATTGTTTAATAACTTAACAAGGGATAAAGCTTCATCACTATTTAATGCTTTTGTTAATTGCTTTCTGGTAGAAGATACTTCTATTTTCTCTATGTTACCGGTTGTTAAACTTGTAAAAGTTGAAGCTTAAGACTTTTATTTTCATTTTACCTGTCACTCTCTTTCCAACCTGTGTATTTATTAGTACGGAAGCAAATTCAACTAAAAATTAAACATGCCCGATAACTAACTGAAGATTCGAGCTTTTGGAACGTGTTTAATTCAAGTTTCCGTAATGTTTTCTTGGATATCATATAGGAAAGGAGATGATAAAAATGCAAGACTTGTTAAATGCCGTGAAGGACTTAGGCTTTCCCATTGCTATCGCTGCTTACATGCTAATCAGAATAGAAAGCAAATTGGATTCGCTGTCTTCTTCCATAAACCAGCTGGCAACTATAATATCTGCAAAGCTGGTCGGTGATAATGGCAATAAATCGGCATAATGAAAAAATACAGGACTTGCACGAAATGCAAGTCCTGTATTTTTAACCTCTTCTGGTACAGCGGGCGGATAGAGCCGTAATTATTTCTGCAACCTATATGAATCCATAATCTATAACAAATTGCGTCCGTTTGTAGAGATTACTTCTTTGTACCAGTTGAATGACTTTTTCTTGTACCTTTTTAAAGTCCCGCTGCCATCATCCTGGCGATCTACGTAAATAAAACCATAGCGTTTTTTTAGCTGAGCCGTTGAGGCACTTACCAAATCAATGCACCCCCAGGTAGTATAGCCTAAAAGTTCAACTCCATCCTCTATAGCTTTTGCCATTTCCTTTAAGTGAGCTTCCAAGTATGCAATGCGATAGTCATCATTTACTGTCAATTCGCCGTTCTCACCGGTTACCAATTCATCAACGGCACCTAGCCCGTTTTCCACAATGAAAAGCGGAAGCTGATAGCGGTCATAGAATTGATTGAGCACATATCTTAGGCCTTGAGGGTCAATCTGCCATCCCCATTCACTTTCCTTTAAGCATGGATTCTTGACTCCTCCCATGATATTGCCTTCGGACTTTTGCAGATCAGTATTTGCAGATTCGCAGCGGCTGCTGTAGTAGCTAAAGGAAATAAAATCTACTGTATTCTTTAGAATTTCTTCATCCTCTTTTGTTATATTAATTTTCACATTTTGTTCTGCCAAATACTTATTCAGGTATTTCGGATATTTTCCTCTTACATGAACATCTGCAAAGTAGTAGTTTTTCTGTTCTTCCTTCATTGCCTTAATAACATCATCAGGATTTGGTGTCAAAGGATAGGTTGGGAGACTTAGAATCATACAGCCAATCATAGCACCAGGCATAATCTCGTGACCGATTTTAACTGCCAGCGCGCTTGCTACCAGCTCGTGATGAATGGCTTGGTATAAGTCCTGAGGCGAAAGTTTTTCCTTTGGAGTATATATTCCTCCGCTCATCAGCGGTGCGTGCAGTACGGAATTTATCTCGTTAAAGGTCAGCCAGTATTTCACCTTTCCTTTGAATCTTGTAAAAATAGTACGGACATAATTTTCATAAAAGCCTATCAATTTGCGGTTTACCCATCCATCATACTCTTTCGCGAGATGCAGCGGTGTTTCATAATGGGAAATTGTTACTAATGGTTCTATACCATATCTATGGCATTCGTCGAATAAATCATCATAAAACTTAAGTCCGGCTTCATTAGGTTCAGTTTCATCGCCATTAGGAAATATTCTTGACCAGGCAATAGAAGTACGGAATACTTTAAAGCCCATTTCTGCAAAAAGCTTCACATCCTCTTTATACCTGTGGTAAAAATCAATTCCTATTAACTTCATATTATCAGGCGTTGGTTCCTCTGTAATAGGACCAACAATACCTCTTGGCATAATATCCTGAATAGAAAATCCCTTACCGTCTTCATTATAGGCACCTTCACATTGGTTCGCCGCTACTGCACCGCCCCATAAAAATCCTTCCGGAAAATTTATTCCCATTTCTTAATCCCCCTTTTCAGCTTTTAATCTTATTTCTTTGGTATAACTTTCAGTTCTTTATTAATAACACCTAACAATTCTTTCGGTATCTTAAACATAGAGCGCTTAGACATCCCCTCTATGGTAAATACCCCTTTCATCATTTGGAATCTCGGTTGTTCAGCCATATCTCCAAAAAACTTCTTAAACACGATTTTTGCCTGTTCATTTTCATAAAGCTCCTCTACAGTGTCAAATATGGAGTAATATCCTTCTTTAACAACCACTTCATGAACATTTGAAAGATCAAACTTTTCAAACCAGTTGGTTACATGTTTTTTCTCCTCAGGTTTTGGAAGAACATAACTTCCATCAGCTTCATTAACTCTGTTTAAAATCATCTCATCTATATAAACATTTCCACTTTCATCAAAAGCCTCTGCTTTAACAGTATTTTTACCCGGATATAATCTTATTCCACTGAATCTTTTCATTGGCTCATCACTATTAATTTCACTAATAAACTCATTGTTCAAATAAAGCTTAATATAGGTCAAATTAGATAACACCACTATATCATTTAACTCTTCATGTCTGTTGACAAATCTGCTGCCGGCTAATTTAACAAAAGGCTCCTCTGACCAATAAGCCTTACAAAGGTAAAATGCATCTTTCTTAATTTTTCTATCTATAGTTACCAGGCCCTTTTGATTTCTTCCCTTTTCTCCGCCTTCGTTCCTAATATCACTGCCAAAGTCAAACATAGACCATACATACCCACCTAAAACAAAGGGCCGTTGATTAAAGATCCTTAGTGCATTATCCTGGAAAAGCAGTTGATATTCTTCGGTATAGTCCTTTACGGTAGGATTGTAAGCATGCAGCTTTGGATTTGTATCTACTCCATACTCCGTAACCATTACCGGTATATTAGGTCTTGTTCCGTGGAATTCATCTAACCGATTTCCTAAATCCTGCATTTCTTTATAGTACCAGCCGTAATACAGATTATATCCCACAAAATCCGTTAATTCGTTTAGGTAACTATCATTAGCTACACTATGAATATTAGCCTGTGCAACGAATCTGCTTGAATCTATCTCCCTGGCAATTGCCACGAGCTCCTTTACCATTTTATATATATTTTCATTCTCCACTGCTATGGTTATTTCATTTTGAACTCCCCAGCAGTATATGGAACTATGGTTATAAGCTTGTTTTATCAATCTTTCCAATTGTTCCTTTGCATTTTTGTTTTCCTTGTCACTGGTAGTTGGTATACTGATAAACGGAATTTCAGCCCACACCAGCAGCCCCGCACGGTCACAAAGTGTGTAAAAATAATCGTTGTGCTGATAATGAGAAAGTCTGATACTGTTTGCGCCTACTTCTTTTATAATTGACATATCTAAATCCATATGTTCTTTTGTCAGTGCGTTTCCTACTCCCACAAAATCCTGATGTCGGCTCACTCCATTTAATTTAATAGCTCTGCCATTTAAGAATATCCCTTTATCGGCAGTAATTTCTACTGTTCTAAAGCCGACTTCAACAGTTCTTTTATCATACACATTGTTTTCAGAAATCAGCGTAACTTCTAATTTATAAAGGTATGGATTTTCCACCCCCTGCCAAAGCTCAGGATTACTTACTTTTTCTATCAGTTCAAATTCTGATGAACCTAGAAATTTCATCTCCACTGTCTTATTTAACACTGTATTTTCTTCTAAATCCAAGAGCTTAAACTCTACTTTTCCAGCCTTAGCTTCGGGTAGTTCGTTTATAATTCTGCCCTTTACTTTTAGCTCAAAAGTATCTTCATCAATTTTTCTTTGAGTTACGTATATCCCATCTCTTCCATTATCCAATAAATCAAAATGAAGAGCTTCGGAAATTATTAATTTTACCTCACGGTATAATCCACCATAAAAAGAGAAATCAGCCATTAACGGATATACATCATTATGAGGACTATTGTCTACCACTATTGATATTAAGTTTTCCCCTACATTTAAGAACGGTATTAAAGACACTCTAAACATTGAATAACCACATCTGCTGCCGCCGGCTGGCTTACCGTTTACATATACGTTAGAAATCATTCCGGCTGCACCTATCTCCAAAAATATATATTTATTTATATCTTCCTCACTGATGTTTAATTTTCTTTCATAGCAGCATTCGCCTTTAAACATTCCCTCTCCGCTCTGACCATCTATGGCATTGAAGCAATGGGGCAAATTAATGCACTCAGCTTCAGTATTGGCTTTAGTAAATATCCATTTATCATTTAAATCTATAACTTTCAACAAATTATCCTCCTTCTTTCACACTTCAATAAGCAATATGAGCCACCACTTATATAGGTGGTGGCTTAATATCAAGTTTTATTTAGTAGCTACAGCTTCAGTCTTTTCTTCTGTTTCCAATGCTTCTTTATCTGCCTTTCTAAAGAATGGATACCAAACAGCCATTTCCAAAAGTACAAGTACAACCTGCAGTACAGCAATCTTCCAGCTTCCTTCCATCAAGCCGCTGAAGATTATTGGCATTCCGCTTACCGGTGTCATTCCTGCTACTCTTGGAATCAGTCCTATAGCGGTCAAAGAATATGCAATTGTTATATTCACTGCATTCATAAATATAAACGGTATAGCAAATCTGAAATTAAATACTAATGGTGTACCGAAAACCAATGGCTCACTTATTCCGAAAAGTGATGGTATAGCTGACAATTTACCTAATGTTTTATACTGCTTGCTCTTTGCAAATAACAGCATAAGTAATGCAAATCCAATGGCGCTGGCACTCATAGTATAGGTGCTTACAAAGGCACGGCCTGTAATGTTAGGAAGGGTTTGTCCTGCTGAGTAAGCAGCTAATTGAGCCGCATCCATAGCTGTAAATATAGGAAGAACTACCGAATAAATAACAAGTGTTCCGTGTATTCCAAAGAACCATAATACTTGTGCAAATGTCCACAAAAGTATTATTGATATAATATTTCCGCCTACACCTTGAAGCGGAGTTTGTACAAAGGAGTATATAAACG
>JAEZDX010000439.1 GCA_023417975.1 Bacillota bacterium | reverse complement strand
TGCCTCAATCAATAAAACACCACGGCATGGAGCAGCCAATAGTGCTCAGACAAGAAGATGACTATTACATCATAGTTGCCGGTGAGAGAAGATGGAGAGCCGCTAAATCTATTGGAATCAAGGAAATTCCAGCAATTGTAATGGATCTGACTGACAAGCAGGTATTGGAGATTTCCTTAATTGAGAATATACAAAGAGAAGATCTTAATCCTATTGAAGAAGCTGTAGCTTACAAAAAGTTATTAGAAGAATTCGGTATAACTCAAGAGGAGTTGTCAAATAAGTTAGGTAAATCCCGTACAGCAATTACAAATTCAATGAGATTATTGAATTTAGATAAAAGAGTAAGAGATTACTTAATTGAAGGTGTTATTACGGAAGGTCATGGTAGAGCAATACTAGGAATAGATGATAAAAACAAACAAAATGAAATTGCTCAAAAAATAATTGATGAAGGTTTAAGTGTAAGACAAGTTGAGAGTCTCATTAGAGCTATGGCGGAGACTAGGAAAAAGAGTACTAAAGAACCTGTTAAGCAGGATTATTATATGAATCATATTAAGGATAGGCTTGAAGGATACTTCGGTACTAAGGTTTCCTTAGCTAATGGAAAGAGAAATAAAGGGAAAATAGAAATTGAATACTATTCAGCTGAAGACTTAAATAGAATATTAGAATTATTAAATATAGAAATGTAGTCTTGTTTCACGTGAAACAAATGGAGGGAATATGAGATGAGTGATATTTTGACTAGCTTTAATGATTTTATTCCATATGTTGTGATAGGATTAGTTGTAATAATTATTATATTACTTATACTAATAGCAGTTATATTTAGTTCATTAAACAGTTTGGAAAAAAGATATAGAAAACTTATGAGGGGTGTTAATAACCAGAATCTTGAGGAAATTATAAATGGATATATGGATAAAGTAGATAAGTCAATACAGATTTCCGAAAGTACTAAGAAACTCATGTTAGATCAAGAAAAGAAGATTCAAGGATGTGTTCAAAAGGTTTCAATTGTTAGATATAAGGCCTTCGAAGATGTAGGCAGTGATTTAAGCTTTTCAGTAGCTATACTGGACGCTAATAATGATGGTGTTATAATAACAGGAATATATGGAAGAAATGATAGTACTACTTATGCTAAGCCAATAGATAAGGGAATTTCCAGATATGATTTATCTGAGGAAGAATTAACAGTTTTAAAAGAAGCCATGAGTAAGTAGAAAATATTAATAGAGCTGATAGCCGATAAGTCGGTTATCAGCTCTAATGTTTCATGTGAAACATTAATAAAAAAGTATAGTAAAACAGGCTTGTTTATTTGAAATAAGTGATGAATAAATGGACGATTATATGGGAATATTACGTCTAGGGGAGGCGTATTATTATGAACATCTATATAGAAAATGAATATGAAAAAATTAAAAACGAATTAATAAATAGGGGATATAATATAGTTGATGATAATAATGCTGCTTGTGATGCAGTAATTTGTAATTTAAAAAATTGTGATTTCAATCAAATAAGTAGTGCTGTAAACTTAAAAAGAGAGGGAACTATTATAATCGATTGTGGAAGTAAAAGTGCGGAAGATATAGATTATATATTGAATAACAGATCATACAGCAATATTTTATAAAACAAAAAAATTATAGTAGATTTACTATAATTTTTTATTTTAAACTTGAAGCTGTATGTCATCGGAAGATATAGATTTTTTCCCACCTACAGTTTTTAAAACAGAATGATAAATACCTTTAGAAATGACTTCGGCTAATTGCATAACTGTGAAAAGTCTAGTGTTTTGAAGTACCATGAATTCTAAAGCACCGCTAATATTAACAATACCGGTAATGCTAATGTCACCAACAGCCGGTAAATTCTTATTCATAGCAGCACCAGGGGTTAATGGTTTCTTTTCAATAATTACCTTTCCTACATTATGCAGAGAACCTAGACAAGCATCAACTGCTATTATGTATGGGTTATCAGTGGTGGAATTTATTTTATCAATAGTTTCAATAAGATTCTTTGCATGAACAGGGTTTTGAAGATTACCGTACACAGTAACTCTATCTCGTACAAGAAACTTAAGTTTTTCACCTACTAGAGGACCTAGACAATCTCCGGTTGAACGATCGGTACCTATACATAGAAATACGATATTTCGTCCCACTTTTGCCTCGGGTTTTAAATATTCAAATAATAAATCCCTTAAAAGGAAAGACGATTTAGGTTCGGTTGAATCAATTATAGCTTTTCCATATACCATAAAAAATACCTCCTCATTTGAATTTTATCCAAATAAGGAGGTTTATATTCTATATTACTTCAACTTTTTTGAAAATATTATAAAATACTACTAAGAATAAACAAAACACCATACCCATTATACCGTTAGCCTTTAAACCAATAAAAAATGCGGCTAATACAGCTACGGGATGCACATCTAAAGTAGCTGACACTAGACGAGGTTCTACAAACTGTCTTACAATAAAAACTATTGCATATAGGATAAGTAGTGCTACCGCAACAATAATCTTATGTTCCACAAAGGCATAATAGGCTGCTAAAGGAAAGTACACTATAGGTATACCTAACACGGGAAGTAAGTCTAAGAATCCACACAGCAAACTAAGTACGAAAGCATATTTAACTTTAAAAGCTATAAAACCGATGAGGGTAATTACAAATGTAACTGCTATTACTAATAGGTAAGCTTTTAAATAATTAAAGATCATTTTCCGTGTTTCATTAAATACATAAGTAATTCGTGTTGCATTATCAGAGAAATGGGAGGTAATGCGCTCAGTATTATTTGAAGTTGAAATATCCTTATTAAAAAAGTATGTAGCTATCAAGGTAAATATAAACAGCATAACAAAGTAAGGAATAGAAGTAATGGTATTAGTTAAAAAGTTAATAGCTGCTGAAGCAATGCCTGAAACTATAGAAACTACCTGGTCGTTTAATTTAGGTAAGTTTTGTTCTATAGTACTCACTATAGTAGGATTGAGGTTTTGATAGTATTTTTTAAATTGATCAAATGTATTCGGTATATTGATATTTTGTGAAGAAGCATAACCGGCCACATTTTTAGCCAGGGTAACGGTCTCACTAACTAATGCTGTAACAAGCCAAATTAGAACAGTAAAAAATATGGCGTAGAAAATTACAGTTGTTATTCCTGCAGCAAGGGCGCCATTCATTTTAAACTTCTTAATAAGAAATCTTGTAGGACGTCTCAAAAGCATTGCAAAAAGTAATGCAAGTACAAAAGGCATAGTATAGCCTAAGGTGTTAAAAAAAACAAGAAAGACTATAGTATAAATTATAAAAAAGAGAAGAGTTTTTTCAAACCGTTCCAATAATTTTGACATAGCAACCTCCTTATTATGTAAACTATTATTTAATAATGTTATTGACATTATTATAAATGGTATTTATTTTCCTGTCTATTAAAATGAAAGTTTATTTACCAATTTTTAATATGCGTTACAATTTAATGAGTTATTCACAGTGACTATAAAATAGGTTATACTATTATGTAAGCTGAGTTTGAGACGATAAAGAAAGTGGTGATTTACGTGATAGAATTTTATTTAATTACTTTTGAAAATACAGGCAGTACTATGAAGGCAGAGGCATATCTAAAAAAAGAAGGTTATAGTTTGATGATTATGCCTACACCTACCTTTATAACAAAGAGCTGTGGAATAAGCATAAGGGTTCAGCAGGACTTGGGAGATACAATTAAAGAAGTCTTAAGTAAGGGTGAGGTGCAATTTAAGGCATACTTTATGAAAGAAAACGGAAAATATGTACAAGTACTATAAAACGGGGGAAATAATAAATGGATTGGTTTAAATTTGATTTTGACTTTTCTAAGGGTGGAATACAAGTAGGGACTTTGAAAATAACTGCAGACCAAGTTAATGATGTACTTTGGAAAGGAATAAGAGTAATATTCATACTGGTATGCATGTATGTAATAATAAAAATAGGAAGCAAGCTTATAGAAAAAACAGTAAGCAATCAGAAGAATCTCAAGTTTTCCTTAGATGACAAAAAAGCCAGAACCTTGGGAGCTGTATTAAGAAGTATTCTAAGGTACACAGTATATTTCATAGGTATAAGCGCTATAGTTTCAAGCCTGTTAGGCGGAATAAGCCTCACTATTGCAAGTATTGGCGGTGTTGCCATAGGTTTTGGAGCACAAAGTCTAATAAAAGATGTTATAAACGGATTTTTTATATTATTTGAGGATCAATATTCAGTAGGTGACTATATTACTATAGAAGGAAAAAATGGTATAGTGGAAAGTATAGAACTTAGAATAACGAAGCTAAGGGATTTTAATGGAGATTTACATATAGTACCTAATGGACTTATTGCAAATGTGACAAATCATTCAAGAGGAAATATGAGAGTACTTGTTGACGTGGATATTGCTTATGAAGAAGATGCATATAGAGCAATGGATGTATTAAAGGAAGCCTGTGAAAGCTTCAAAAGCAGCAATGAAAATATTATTGAGGGACCAAATGTTTTGGGAGTGGCTGCATTAAAGGATAGCGGGGTAACTATAAGGGTTGCAGGTAAAGCTAAGTCTATGACACAATGGGAATGCGAAAACCAGCTTAGAGCATTACTTAAAAAGACATTGGATGATGCGAATATAGAAATTGCTTATAATGTAACTAAAGTTATAAACTATAGCCAGAGGAAGGAGTCATAATATGGAGAAGGTATTTAATTTAGGAGATGTTGTTGAGATGAAAAAGCAGCATCCGTGCGGAAGTAAAAATTGGGAAGTTATAAGACTAGGAGCAGATATTAAGATAAAATGTACCGGCTGCGGTAGACTTGTAATGCTGCCAAGAACAAAGTTTGAGAAAGATGTTAAGAAGATTGTTGAAAGAAAAAGTATAGAAGAAGCATAAAAATATGTGCTCTGCACAATTTGTGCAAAAAACTATTGATATTTGTTGAGTTTAGTAGTAAAATTAATGATTGTAGTCCCTGCTGTAGTGCCATGAGATGCTACGGCCGTTAGTCCAAAGGGAGGAGGTGGAATTGATGAGAAAGTATGAAACTATATTCATATTACAGCCATCAATGGACGAGGAGAGCGTAAAAGCTAATATCGAGAAGTTCAAGGGTGTAATAGAAAATGGTGGAGGTACAGTTGACAATGTTGATTTCTGGGGTAAGAGAAAGCTTGCTTATGAAATAAACAAGGTTGGCGAAGGCTTCTATACATTAATAAACTTCAGTGCTAATCCTGAATTGCCAAAGGAGTTAGACAGAGTATTCAGAATTACAGATGGTGTTATAAGACACATAATAGTTAAGGAAGAAAAATAAGGTGGTGCCATAAATGAACAAGGTTGTTTTGATTGGTAGACTGACTAAGGATCCGGAGTTAAAATTCACTCCAGGAAATGGAACCGCAGTTGCCACCGTTACTTTAGCCGTAGACAGGAGACTTCCTAATAAGGATGGTCAACGTGAAGCTGATTTCATTCCCGTAGTAATATGGGGGAAACAGGCTGAAAATACCGCAAATTTCATGAGCAAGGGACGACTTTTAGGAGTAAGCGGTAGAATTCAGGTTAGAAGCTACGATGCTAAGGATGGTACTAAACGTTATGTTACAGAAGTTGTTGCTGAAGAGGTTCAGTTTCTCGACAAAGGCAATGGCAACGGTAATAATAACAATTTAGCAAATAACAGAACTAACACCAATAATTCTGATTTTGGCATGGGCGGAGGATTTGGGTCCGACTCATTTGATATGGATATGACTCCGATTGATGACGGGGATATCCCATTCTAATAGTAAGGAGGGAAGAGCATGAGTAATGATAGAAGAGATAGAGATGCCGGAAAAAAAGGCGGATCTAAGATGAAAAGAGGCAAGAAGAAGGTATGTGCTTTCTGCGTAGACAAGGCTGAAAGTATTGATTATAAAGATATCAATAAGATCAGAAAGTTCGTTACTGAAAGAGGAAAGATTCTTCCAAGAAGAATTTCCGGAAATTGCGCTAAGCATCAAAGACAGTTAACAGATGCTGTTAAGAGAGCAAGAAACATAGCTTTATTGCCATTTACAACTGAGTAAAGTTTGTTATAAAAACCACGCTATACGGCGTGGTTTTATTATTTATAAATTTTTTTTTACAACGGTTTACTTGAAGGATGAATTCAAATATAAAAGCATATATCTATAGATAAAATGGGATTATAGCGCATTTATGTTGCATAAAAGCTGAAATATCACTAAAATAGAGGTATAGGTTTTAAAGGGGTTGGTACTTTGAAGAGAGAGGACTTTAATATTATGTCTGATATAAAAATCATCGAAGAACTTAAGGCACAGCTTTTGTGCGTTATAGGTGATTTTTACAGATTATTGACCAAGGGTAGTAATGTTGCACAAGAGGCAATATTAGATTGTATATCAGGTGCAATAATTATATTATACATATTGGCAGACAGATTAGGATATTCTTACTCTGCAATTGATGAAAACATGAAGAAAAAATTAAAAGTGGGTATAATAGAAGAGGATGTAGTAGAGAAGCAAGGTCGTAATCTAAGCAGACTTAACAAGCATATCAACGGCAGAAGTGAGAATAATGATTAAAATTGGAGGAAAATATGGAGAATAGGAAAGATACAAAGTCTGTAGTAGAGGCAGGTATATTATCCGCATTGATTGTAGTACTGGTATTATTCGTACAATTTGTCCCAGTACTAGGAATCCTGGGTTTCTTTATACTTCCTATACCAGTAGCAGTTCTATACATTAAGCATGGAATTAAGATTTCCGTAACAGCTCTGGTTGTATGTATAATAATTAGCTGCATGGTAATCGGTATAATAAACGGAATTGGCTTTGGAGTTCAATATGGGTTAACTGGCTTAGCTTTAGGATATTGCTTTAAGAAACAAATCAAAGAATCAAAATCGCTATTAATCTTAAGTATAGCTTCAATGATAAGTTATATACTTGTTATTGCATTGAATCTTTTGTTCATAAATAAAGCTCTATTTGTAGATGCCATAAATGAACTTGTAAGCACTATGAAAAAGTATGCGGAAACTTCAATTAGTATGAGCGGTTCCGCTATAAGTAGCGATCAGGCAAATTTTATAAGAGATCAAATAAATAATATTACAGTTAAAAGTATTCTAACATGGATTCCTGCAGGAATAATTATGTATTCATTTGTTTCTGCGTTCATTAATTTTATACTTACGAGAAGCATATTAAAAAGACTAAGGTTTAGAGTTGGTGAGTTAGTTCCTTTTGACAGAGTGTATATAGATAACAGAATAGGTGCACTGATGATTATTTCCGCTTGCCTTGGTATAATATTACAGAGATATAATATTGCGGCTGGAGATTACATATTTAATACGGCGCTTATAGTTATGAATTTGACTTTTAACGTTATCGGAGCAGCTTTAATATACTATTTTGCTAAAAATAGATTGAGGCTCACTAAGGCTATAGCTGTACTTATTACTGTTGGATTTTTCTTCATGGGCGGACCTTTAGTTTTCTACATCGGATTTACGGATATGATATTTGATTTCAGGAAAGTAGATCCAAACAGGTTGTTCAAGTCTAAAGTAAGATAAAGAGTTTTGTTTAAAATTCTTTATTCTATTCTTTATGGATATTTGGAAGGCGGATAAGGAATGGATAATAACAGATACAATTATTTTTCTCCAAGTAATAGGGTGTATATGGTAATCATAGCTCTACTTACAGCTCTTTTATTTTACCACGGTCATAATTTCGAAGGCTGTATAGTGCTGGTTTTATTTGGAGTTTTAGTAGTCTATAACATAAGAAGCAGTAAAGTAAAGAAGGACGAATGGAAAAAATTCATAGAGGATTTTTCTCTTAAGCTTGATACTGCAACGAGGAGTACCTTGGTCAATCTCCCCTTTCCCCTTATTATAACGGGATATCAAGGAAATATAGTATGGTATAATCAGAACATGGTAGCTGTTTTAAAGCAGGAAGAAATTTTGGGGAAAACCATTGGGACCATTATCAAAGGTATTGACGTAAACAGTATAAAAGGCGCAAAGGATAAATTATTTGAATACATTAAGCTAAAAGATAAGTATTACCATGTATATACAAGAGTTGTTAATGTATCTGAGGATAATATAGGAACAGATGATATAATGCTTTTTTACTTTTATGATGTGACGGAAGTAAAAACCATATACGATAACAGAGAAAGCGTTATGCTAGTAGAAGTAGATAATTTAGATGATGTGTTGAAAACTACGGACGAAGGTCAGAGACCATTGTTGGTGGCAGAGATAGAACGTAATATTAATAATTACGCTCAAAGTCTTAACGCCATGTTAAAGAAATACTCATCCAGTAAGTATGTTCTTTCCATTCAGGAAAGATATATAGAAGAAGAAATTAGAAAAAAGTTTGAAATATTAGATGTAATGAGAGAAATAAGTATAGGAAATAAGCTATCTGTAACCCTCAGTGTTGGAGTTGGACGAGGTGGAGCAACACCACTTGAAAACAATAACTATGCAAATTCGGCAAAAGAATTGGCGCTAGGCAGGGGAGGAGACCAGGTAGTTGTAAAGGCGGGAGAAAGGTTATCCTTCTTTGGAGGAAAAACGAAGGAAGTTGAAAAGAGAACTAGAGTAAGAGCAAGGGTTATCGCACATGCACTAAGAGATTTGATAAATGAAAGCAGTTCCGTTTTTATTATGGGACATAAAAATCCGGATATAGATTGTCTTGGCGCGGCAGTAGGCTTAAATAGTATAGTAAGGAATTTTAAGCAGGAGAGCTATATAATATTGGAACCGCCTATAACCGGAGTCAAGCAATTCATGGAAAAGCTGAAAAAGGATACGGACTATGAAGATGTTTTTATAAACATTGAGGCATGCCTTGCAAGAATGGATGAAAACAGTCTGCTTATATTAGTAGATGTTCATAATAAAGGATATGTGCTAAGTGAAGATTTAGTAAAGCAAATGAAGAGAGTAGTAATAATCGATCATCACAGAAAGTCTGCAGACTATATAGAGAACACTATATTGAGTTATATGGAGCCTTATGCTTCGTCAACCTCTGAGTTGATTACCGAAATCATTCAATATATAGTCGAAAAGCCGAAATTGAAACAGATGGAAGCTGAATCACTGCTGGCGGGAATTTGTGTAGATACGAAGAATTTCTATTTTAAAACCGGAGTAAGAACCTTTGAAGCTGCCTCTTTTCTGAGAAGGCTTGGGGCAGACACTGTAGATGTGAAAAAGCTATTTTCTGACGATCTTAATACTTATATAAAGAGATCAAATATAATTAGATCTGCAAAAGTGGAAAACAATATCGCTATAGCAGTATGTCCACCTGAAATAGAAGATACTGTATTAGCTGCACAGGCAGCGGATGAGCTGCTAAATATTACTGGTATTCAAGCATCCTTTGTATTTGTTAAAATAGGAGATGACGTTAATATAAGCGGTAGATCTCTGGGTGATGTGAATGTGCAGGTTATTATGGAAGCTCTTGGTGGAGGAGGACATATGAATATAGCGGGAACTAAACTTATGAATATGTCTATTGAGGATG
>JAEZDX010000417.1 GCA_023417975.1 Bacillota bacterium | reverse complement strand
CTGTGGCTATGATGGTGAAAATCTCAAGGAATTCGGTGGAGAAACCCGAATCAAATATGAACCTACGCAAACAGTTTTTGTAACTCAAGGTTCGAAATACACCCTTCCAAAAACTGTAATGCTACCAATGGTAAATGAAAGTATGAAAGAGCAGCCGGTGATATGGGATAATAATTCAGTGAATACATCGACTCTTGGAACTTTTACCTATACCGGCACAATTTCAGGTTATCCTGATAAGGTTACACTTAATTTAACTGTTACATCCAACGAAATATACGGGAATACTCCCGGTAATAAAAGTAACGATTGTCTTGTGGCTAAATATGAAGATTGGATAATTTATTCCAATAACTCTGATGACTCTGCTCTTTACAAGATGAAAAGTGATGGGAGTTCTAAGGCAAAAATAACCGATAATCCAAGCAGTAATATAAATATATATGGAGATTGGATCTATTATACTAGTAACAACATTCTCAGAAAAATTAAAGTGGATGGGACTTATGATACCTCAATTGCAAGAGGTAAACTAATAACTTTCAAAAATGGCTGGTTATATTTTAATGATGATAATAATATATGCAAATGTAGGATAGATGGCTCTGAAAAAGATATAGTAACAAAAAATATAATCGGAATATATGAAGTTTATACTGATGAAGTTTCATTTTATTACACATCATCTCTGGATTATAAATTTTATAAGGTTAGCTTCGATGGGACCAATAAGACATTAATATACAACTCATCTTGCAGTAGATGTAATTTTTATGGTGATTATATATATTGTTCAGCCGATTACTATGATGATAATTATAATAACTGGGCTATTGTAAGAATTAAAAAGGATGGAAGTGGACTTACTAAAATAATAGATGGTGGTGCTGATACACTTTTAATTAATGGCAATTTTATTTATAAAGTTGCCCCTGGTGGAGTTGTATATAGACATAATCTCGATGGCACAGGTGGAATTCTACTTTCGAATCTGTACACCGTTAGACTTAATATTTTAGATGATTGGCTATATTTTTACGCAGATACTGAAAATTATAGAATAAAGTTGGACGGAACAAATCTACAGACATTTTAAGTAAGTAAATTGCTTTTGCAGTAAAGCAATAGAAAATCAAACTATTATATAATCGTTAATTTATAATGAATAATCAATAAAAAACCTCAATGGACTTATAAATCCGTTGAGGTTTTTCAACGTTCTTGAATTTAACTTCACTTAATTTTATCCTTTATGTTAAATATCCATGCAGAACTTATCATTTCCTGTACAACCTATTGTATTCAATTGCAGACTTTTCCCATCCTACCTCTTTCAGCATACAGCACCTAACGATCTTTTCCCAATCGTTCTTCCGTTTATAGACCTGCAAAGCCTGACGAACGGCATAGAGCATTGCCCACTCATTGGAGCCTTGAAAGGTAAATCCAAAACCATCCTTTCCGTCATAGTTTTCCACCGTATCCTTTAGGCCCCCTGTTTCGGTGACTATGGGAACAGCTCCATAATGCATGCCAAGCAGCTGTGTAGTTCCGCAGGCTTCAAAATGTGATGGTACCAAAACAAAGTCTGCCCCGGCGTAACCTGCCATCTCCAGCTTCTCATCATAAGCTTTTATAATGAGCTTTCCGGAATGCTCCTTCGCCTTTTCCTCAAAGAAGCTTTTATAATGTTCCTCTCCGCTGCCTATGATAAGTAACTGAAGCTCTTCCTTTAATAAGTCCTTCAGTACGTTTTCAATTAAATCCATACCCTTATGAGCTATCAATCTGCTTACTACAACTATTAACGGAATGGATTCCGTCTCCTTCAGACCCACCATTTTCTGCAGTGGGGCCTTATTGTTCCTCTTGCCTTGTAAACAGTCTTCAGCTCCATAATTAAATGTAATTCTCTTATCAATTTTCGGATCATTTTTTGCAGTATCAATTCCATTAATAATACCTGTGAGTTTATTATTAATGCCTTCAAATATTTTGTGACTTCTTATTTCATGCGCATAATTCATGCTGACGGTATTAAGCTTGTCACAAAATAATGCTCCAAGCTTTAAAAAGTTAAACTGGCCATAATAGTCCAGGCCTTCCTTTAAGAACTGTTCATCGTCAATTTGAAGCAAAGAAGTCATTTTCCTTCTGTCAAAAACTCCTTGATATGCAAAAGCATGAATAGTGAAAATTGTCTTTAAGTTAGTCAAGCCCTTTGCCCTATTTTTTCTTTGAAGAATATGTGGAATTAGCGCAGTCTGCCAGTCATTGCAATGGATAACCTGCGGCTTTTTATCCAAATAAGGTAATGCTTCTGCCAACGCCAAGCAAAAGAAGGCAAATCTCTCTTCCTCATCCTCGTAGCCGTATAAGCTCTCTCTTTCAAAATACTCCGGTTTATCAATGAAGTATATTGTAATTCCGTTAAATAATAGCTTCTTTACATAAAAGGGTATAGTCTTTTCATTCATTACAACTTCCAATGAGGCTACCTGCACCATATTTTCAATGTGTCCCTCAATTTCAGGTGTTTTAAACTTTGGCATAATAATACTTACGTCATATTTAAACTTTTTCATTTCCCATGGCAGTGAAGCTGCTGCATCTGCAAGACCTCCCGTCTTTGCAAAGGGAAAAAGCTGAGTAGTTACATAGAGCAAATTTTTTTCCTCTGAAGGAGAAAACAAAATTTTATTAGTAGAATTATGCGGAATATAGTAAGTACAATTAAAGCTTTCCAGCTTCCCGTCAAAATGTCCTATAAACTCTTCTCCATAAATGTCTTTTACAATATCCCGCAAATTTATAGAAGTAAAGTCCTCTGTTCTAATTAGCTTAACACCAAGCTTCACCTCAATAAAAATGAGGATTTTAGAAAGCAATTGTTTTCCTTCAGCTTTATAGTCATAAGGGTGATCCTCATAAATAATAATATCTTCAGTCCGAAAGGCCATCAACTTTATATACTTAATAAGCAGTACGGTTATAATTATGTGCATAGGGTGCAAATTGCCCAATTGAAAAGCCAGTATACTATTTTCTGCTTTGGCCTTTTCCACAACAACTTTTATTTCATACTCCAACTTTTTTAAACTTGCAGATGACACTGCTTCTTCATAAGTATTTATATAGTATTGTGAAAGCTCCTCATAGCTATTGTACAGCTGAGAAGCTTTATGGGCTCTTTTGTCCCAATGATAATCAGGAAGGTATAACTTTGTACACCTGAAAATATTGGTGCGCAGCTTATTATTTAGGTCCATAATATCTATTTCATCTCTTCTGTCCTCCGTACGGGAGACTGTGTAGATTTCTGTATAGCACTTTTCCTGCATAAGCAAGCTGTAAGCTGATACGGCAATATCGTCCGGGTGCGGCTCCACCATGATAATTTTTCTTAAATCATAACTTTCTCTAACATTGTACATATATCTGTTAATGCCTTCTGCTATGTCTGCTCTTGTCATTTCGCCTATATATTTGTTTTTCACACTATCCTTCAGCCTGCAGGCAATGTAATATATTAAAAGGCTATCTACAGCTTTTTCATTCTTCCAATAACCAACAACCATATTCTTTTTAAAAATATGCTTGTATGCCTTTTCGGCTTTAAAGTAGATGCCCACTATTGAAGTATCAAAGTCTATGCCATTAAAGCAGCTGTTATATACGTAGTTTATATAATCCATGTATGCCATAGATTTTTCCATTTCCTCTTTAAAACACCTGCAGGTGCTTTCATCACAAAGCTCAGCTATTACCTCTTGTAAGAGTTCTATGGTTTCATAGCTTCCTATGCAGCTTTTCATATTGCAAAAGGTATTAACAGCTTTTTTTAGACACTGCTCCCTAAGCTCACTGTTATTAAAAAGTCTGCCATACACTGCCGACATCATTTCAAGCTGAAAC
>JAEZDX010000362.1 GCA_023417975.1 Bacillota bacterium | reverse complement strand
TTACAGTGAGGTTTGTCCATAAATAGACACCAACAACTATTTTGTTACAGAGCTATAGTCCAAAGGTACGTGGATGTTTAAAATGTATAAACTTTAGCGAACTACATCATAAATAAAGAAGACTCTTTTGGTGTAGCAGGCTGATACGGTTTGTCTCCTCCAGTAGTAACCAACTAAAATCTAATTTATGGATTTAAGTTGGTTTTTCTATATTAAATAATAAGTATATGGATTAATGGTTACAGGGTCCAATTGAAGAATAATATGTAAAAGTATATAATATGTAAATAAGAAATTAAATGATTTTAAGTGTTGCTATGGAAAAAGAAATAAAAAACAATGCTGAATTTATCATAGTAAAGGAATAAGTGAAATGAATGTATTAGAAATAAAAAATGTATGTAAAAAATATAGTCTTAATAAAAAAGTTAATACAAAGGTGTTAAGAAATATAAATATGACTTTGGAAAATAATGAATTTTTAGGGATTATGGGAGCTTCAGGAAGCGGAAAAACGACTTTGTTAAATGTTGCAGCTGGAATAGACAAGTGTGATGAAGGGGAAATAAATATTTGGGATAACAATATCTGTATAATGAACAAGAATGAATTATCACTATTTAGAAGAGCTAACATTGGCATGGTATTTCAGGATTTTAATTTGCTTAGTAGTTTAACAGTAAAAGAAAATATTATGATTCCATTAATTTTGGATAAAAATTATGAGGCTATGGAGGGCGATATTGTTAATAAGCTTGTAAATATGTTGGATATAGGTAAGATATTAGAAAGATATCCATATGAAATATCCGGAGGTCAGCAGCAGAGAGCAGCAATTTGTCGTGCTATTATAAATAATCCTAAAATAATATTTGCTGATGAGCCAACAGGAAATCTTGATTCACAGTCATCGGAAAAAGTGCTATCATATTTTGAATTATTACACAAGGAATGTGACGCCAGTATACTTATGGTAACTCATGATCCTTTTTCGGCTAGCTATTGTGATAGAGTTGTATTTTTACAAGATGGGGAAATTATTAAAGAAATTAGAAAAAAAGGCGATAAAGCTGAATTTTTTGATAGTATATTGAAGGAATTGAAAGATTTAAATACTAGCAAAATAAAAAAGGAGATAAGCTAAAAATCTGTAATTCATTTATAAAATAAACAGCTTATATTGATGTAAGAATTGATTTATTTTAGAAAGGAAAAATATGATAATATGAATATATCATATAAGGTTTAATATGACGTTTAGTGAAATTGTATTTAAGATGTTTAAAGCAGATGTGAAAAAATATAGATTATTTATATTATGCAACCTATCTGCCATCGCTATTTTATATAGTTTTGTATCTGTATCGGAAAATCAACAATTTATGAATAAGTCTATAGTTGATCCTATGATATCCAGTAATATTCATGCTCCAACTTTTATAATTTTAGTTTTTACCGGAATATTTATACCGTATTCACAAGGTGTTTTTATGAAAGCTAGGCAAAAGGATTATGGAATTTTATTAACAATTGGAATGACAGAAAATGAAGTTAGAAATAGCATACTTATAGAAAATTTGATATTGTGTATTGCATCTTTAATAATGGGGTTACTCCTTGGAACATTTTTGTCAATGCTGTTTTTAGGTTTTATTCGTAATGTAATAGGAATTGATAAAATAGATGTTACTATTTCAATTTTACCATATAAAATAACGGCTATATATGTATCGGTAATATTTATTATTTCATTAATTATCAATGCTTGCGGCATGATTAAAAGTACTATATATGAGAAGATAAAATATGCTGTAAAAGCTGAAAGCGGAAGGTATTATAATATTAAATTTATTTGTGTTGGTATAGTAATTACAAGCGCTGCCTTTATTTTGATGATTCTTTTTTATAATAAAAATAGTGATATATTCTTTTTAAGTTTACTATTTTGTATATTAGGTTCAGTGTTAATATTTTTTAATGGAGAAGCATTAATTGAATATTTTCAAAATAAGCACAAAGGCAGATACATAAAAAATATCTTTCTATTTTCAGATACAAAATATTATTATGGTAAAAATAAAAAAATATTTTTTGCTACTACTTGGATATTTTTTGTAATGTTATTTTTTGTTGTACTTAGTGTAATTAATTATCCATATTTAAAAAGTGACGCCATTACTTACCACCCATTTCATATAGCTTATGGTGAAATAAAAAATCACTTTCAACCTTTAAGTGATGATGAAATTCAGATTATTGCACGAAATAATGGTAATAATATTACTTCAAATGATACTGTTAAATTTGTGAGAAGCAATAGTTTTACAATATTTTGCGTAGATGATGTAAATAGAATTTTAAAAACAAGTTACTATGTCAAACCAAATTCATTTATACATGTATTTCCATATGACATGAATGATGGATATGAGCATTACGATAAAAAAATTTCCAGCATTAATATTAATTCACAAAAATTTAATGCACAGGATGTAGTTACTACTCCATTATTTGGCCAAATAAATTGCATATCAGATAATGTGATTTTGGTTAATAAAGAAGATTATGAATGGATTACATTGAATGGCATTGATTATTATTTAAAAGGAATATTACATTTATATAATTTGGATAATTGGCAGAATTCTGCGGACATAGTCAATGAAGTTGCTAACAAATTGTCTGCAAAGAATAATATTGAAACGAAAGTTGGTTTTTATAAAATAGATTCAAGAATAGAAGCGTTTAATAGAGCTTTAAAAAGTTCTAAATTTTTAATTTTTAATAGCTTATATGTTTGTTTGCTTTTATATTTTTCTGCTATAATAATGATTCATTTTAAGTTTAAAATGGAATATAAAGATGAGAAAAAGAAATTCTTCAGTCTTTATAGAATTGGAATAAAAGAAATAGAGATTAAGAAAATAATATCACAAAAAATCTTGATGATTTATTCAGTATCCTTTATATACGCAATAATAATTAGTATTGCATTTAGTTATTATGTTTTTAATTTACATGGATTTAGAGCTATAGGAATTTTATATACTTTCGTTATATCTCTCATTTTTTTGATAATACATTTAATAGTATATAGATTATATTTTATCGGGTATTATAGTAGGGTTATTTCTGAATTTAAATATATATGAAGGTAAAGTCTCATAATTTGAAAACACAACAGCCTTAATCTCATAGTTGAAAAAATAAATATATTAATTGCTTGATGTAAAAAAAGGATATTTAGGAATTAAAAAGAATATAAGAGTATGCTGAATTATATAGCTAATTATAGCTGGAAATAGAAGAAATATTAAAATCTCAAAAATCTAGGAGGGATTACAGAATGAAAAAAATAACATTTTCAATTATGCTAAGTTTATCATTAATCTCGGGTTATATATTTACAAACGATATAAAAGCACATGCAAGTACTAATATAGAAAATTATGACTTTAATGGTAACGGTATTGTAGATATTCGAGACGTAGCTAATTTATCTAAGCTGTATGATTTAGAAAGTGGTAATGTCAATTGGGATTCTAAGTATGATCTTAATGGAGATAATATAATTGATATATTCGATTTGGTTAAAATATCTAAAGCAATTGGAACAACAGCGATAAAATATGGAAACACCCAAGGGAATATAGTAAATAGTGGTTTCGCCACTAAACAAGATGACTGGATTTATTACTGTGAGTATGATGCTAGTTCAAATTACCCAGGGGCTCCAAACAATAGCTCAATATATAAGATGAAGACAGATGGAAGTAATAAAACAAAACTTATAAATGTACGTGCTTTTGATTTAAACATAAAAGGAGATTGGCTATATTATATAAGCAATTCTAAAATATATAAAATTATGATAGATGGAAGCAATAATCAAAAAGTATCAGATAGCGTGGTCTTAAATGGCATGATTATTGTTGGTGACTTGATATATGTTAACACTGGCATGGGCCCAATTATATTAAACCTTGATGGTAGCTATTATGGCAGTTTGTGGGGAAGTCCGAGAGAGTTTGTGGTTTCAGGAGATACTGTTTACTTTAATTATATGGGTGATAATGATAGTATATGGACGACCGGTTCAAGTAATAATAAGCTAAATAATGAGCCTTCTTATAATATTAATGTGTACGAAGATAATATATACTACATTAATTTAGAAGATGATATTTGTAGTATAAACACTAATGGGAATAATAGGACCGTAATAGGAAGTGATAAAGCTAAATCTCTATTAGTTGATGAAGGCTGGATTTACTATAGCAATGAAAGTGATAGTAATAAGCTATATAAGATGAGGCTAGATGGTACCTGTAGAACTATAGTAAGTAATACAAGTATAATAACATTTAATATTGTGGGAGATTGGGTTGTTAGTATTGTAGATGCAAAAACTAATTTTATTAAAAAGTAAATATATGTTTTGAAATATAAAGTAAAGTTGTTTTAATACTAATAATCTGTTTGATAGAATAAAATGGACAAACCTCATTTATTTGTGATACGACTCACCGTATCAGTAGTAAGTGAGGTTTTTACTAATATTGTATAAATAATATGTATAATATAAAGTTCCCATGATACAGGTTATGGTGTGGTGGGGAAATATTTCTGCTTCAATGATTTACCAAATGATTTATGTAAGATATAATTATATACAATGATTATTAATCAATTCAGAGCAAATAAAATATTGACTCGCACACCGTGTAACGGTTTAAACTTAATATGGAGGAAACAGAAAGGGGAAAATAATGGAGTTAAAAACTATAAGACAAATTTCATTGGACTACGGTGTTTCGAGAAGAATGCTATGCTATTATGAGGAAATCGGATTGATAAAAAGCAGCCGTAAAGCCGATTATGCCTACAGGGTATATGACGAAAATGCCATACAACGGCTCCAGCAAATCATCATCTTGCGTAAGCTGCAAATTCCGGTTAAGCACATTAAAGATATCCTCAATAAACAAAATGCTGTAAAGGCTATCGAGAAATTCAAGCAAAACAAAAGCCAGCTTGATGAGGAAATAACGGCTCTGTCAACCCTTAAATCCATATTGATGCGTTTTGTGGACGAGCTACAGGAAAAAGCGGACGTATTTTTAAAACTTGAATTATTAAATGACAAAACCATGCTTGCCATTGCCAGTACTCTTTCATTTTCCGAAAATAAAATTAAGGAGAAAGTATCTATGGAGGAGTTAAATAAGGCAAATGAAAATTTAAACAAGCTGGAGGACAAAGATGTGCGGATTGTATATCTGCCTCCTATGACAGTAGCTGCTGCTTACGCAATGGGAGAAGGCTGCGAAGGTAAAGCCTCTGATATGATTACGCGATTTGTAAATGAAAGCGGATTGCTAAAAATCAAACGGGATGCTCGGAGTTTTGGCTTTGACTGCTCTAAAGAGACAGTAGTACTGGGAGAACCTTCGCATGTCTATGAGATGTGGGTATCCGTTCCTGACGATATAGAGATCCCAGAGCCTTTAGTAAAACGAACTTTTGACGGCGGTCTATATGCCGCACATGTGTTGAGGTCATGGGACTTTCAGGACTGGCGTCTATTAAGAGAGTGGGTTAACGCAAGCGATAAATATGATAATGACTGGAATTCCCCACGCTGGACATCGCCGGAAACTGTTGCTGGACAGGGGTTTGAAGAAACGTTGAATTTTTATAATTTTATACATAAAGGCAGTAAAATGGAAGATTTACAGCTTGATTTATTGTTCCCAATTAAAGAGAAGGGCTTGGAATAAGCTCAAAGAGTAGGGCTGATTATCTATTACATAGAAAGAGGTGCTTAAGATGGAAGATATTGAAATCGGATCATCATTATCATTCGGCGGTTATGATTGGCGTGTGCTTGATATACAAAGCAATGCGGCTTTAATTATGACTGAGTGTATGATTGGACAACACCCCTATAATAATTATGCTGGCGAGGTAACATGGTCTGAATGCTCGCTGAGAAAATATCTTAATGGTGAGTTTTATAACAAATTCATCGCTGAGGAGCAGTCAAGAATAATTCCGGTATTGAACGAAAATCACGGCAATCAGTGGTACGGTTCAAGAGGCGGAGAAGACACGCGGGATTACATATTTCTTCTAAGCATTGAAGAGGTAGTATGTAAATATTTCGGTGACAGCAGTAAAAACCTTAAAAATCGCAGCGCCAAACAACGGTACTGGTATCAAAAGAAAGACATAAACAACGACAAGAGAAAATCCTCATTGGATGGGTATATATGGTGGTGGTGGCTTCGGTCCTCCGGGCGTGACAATAGAAGAGCTGTATATATCCATGGTGATGGCAATATAGGTATTCAGGGAAACGGCACCTTCCGCTACAGCAGTAACACGATACATCCTTTAACAAACGATAATAGCGGCGGAGTTCGACCCGTATTGTGGCTAAAACTGGAATCGTAAATATTGGATGTCTATATAAAATAATTAAATTTAAAGGAGAGTTTAAAATGAGCAAGTATGAAAATGCGATAAAACTTATGGAGGAACGCTGCGGAAATGGCAAAGAGGAAGTTATTGCTCTTGCCACAATATCACTAACCGACAACGCTGCAGGTAATCCTCGTCCTGCTGTGCGTATGGTATGCGCTTATTATGAAGAAGGCGTATTTTATGTTTCAACGGACGCGAAAAAGAATAAAATGCTGCAAATTGAGAAGAACAACGAGGTTTCTGTAGCTGGATTAGGTTGGTACACCTTCCAGGGCACAGCTGAAAATCTCGGTTGGGTAAAAGACGAGAAGAATGCTGAAATAAGAGCAAAATTTAAAAAAGTCTTCGATTGGTTCGATGAAGTTGGTGACGAAGATAATCCAAGCTCAATAGTTCTGCGTATCTCCCTAACAGAGGGTACAATTATTGACAACGAAGAAAAATACGGTGAGCGTCAGTATGAAATTGATTTTATCAATAAAACGGCGAAATAAATCCATAAAGAATAAGCAGTTTCCAATTCGATTTGGGACTGCTATTTTTGTACACTGTATATTACATTTTCATATGCCGAATAATTAAGAAATGGGCTTCTTTTGACCTTTAGTAAGAGATAAACTTTAAAAAAGGGAGGTAGTTAAGATTTTACAAAATATTTATGAAAAACAACATATATGCAATTATTTGATTACATATCAGCATTTATGTGATGAGTCAGCACTTAATAGCACTGAGGATATTATTAATTATGTCAGTAAGGTTGGCTGCATTCAGTATGACCCTCTTAACGTGGTGGGCAGAAATCCTGATTTGGTATTACAAACTAGATATAAATTTTATAGAAAAGGTGACATTGAAAAGTATCTTTATTCTGATAGGAGTATGTTTGATGTATGGGATAAAAATATGTCAATAAGCAATGTTAGTGATTGGTCATGCTTTCAAAGATTTAGGAAAAGGTATCTACAGTGGTGCAATGAGCATAAAGCTGTAATAGATGAGATAATTAAGTATTTAGAAGCTAATGAATTTGCATGTTCCTCGGATTTTGAGTTTAATGAAAAAGTTGAGTGGCATTATGGGCCGCAGAGACTTGCAAAAGCGGCACTAGAGGGGATGTGTTATGGGGGATTGGCCATTGTACATCATAAAAAGCGTACAAGAAGATACTATTGTCTAGCAGATAAGTATATCCCAGATGAATTTTTGAAAATGGAAACACCATATAATACTGAAGAAGAATATTATAAATGGGCTGTATTGCGCAGAATCAATGGTGTCGGTATATTGTGGAACAGATCCAGTGATGCATGGCTAGGTATAAATGGACTTAAAAGTGAAGAACGTAATGAAGCATTCAATTCCCTTCTTGATGAGGGTAAAATTACTGAAATTAATATTAAGGGAATGAAACATGCTCTATATATCGCAACTGAAAATCTTGAGATGCTGCAGAATTCTAGGAGTAATATTATTAATAGTAAATATGCTAGAATTCTTGCACCATTGGATAACCTGCTTTGGGACAGAAAATTGGTTACTGAGTTATTTGATTTTGAATATAAATGGGAAGTATATACACCTATTACAGAACGAAAGTATGGTTATTATGTTTTGCCCATGCTATGTGAAAATAAATTAATTGCACGGATTGAAATGGAAACTGATAAGAAAGGAAAAACTCTAATTGTTAAAAATTTTTGGGCACAGGCTGGAATAGATATTTCAAAATACAGAAGTAAGATTATTTCCGGAATAAATTATTTTAAAGTGTATAATCTTTGTGAAAAAGCTAAAATAAACTGCAGCATTTGATATGTTAAGAGAAATAGGTTGCTGATATTATATTAATCATTTCTATTTATTACTGAAAAAAATCCTCAATGTTGGTGGCTTCCATATCAGCAACACCTATATATCTAAGGGTCATTTCGGGGTTAGAATGACTAAATAAGTTCTGCAGCAAGGCGATATCGTTATACTTTTTATAATGGTGATACCCAAAGGTTTTTCTGAGTGTATGAGTGCCAATATCGTCTAGACCAAGCTTTTGGCCTATTTCATTCAGAGACTTATGAGCTTGCTTGTTTGTTATAGGATTTTTTCCACCTTTTTTATTTGGAAAAAGCAAAGCTCCTGCAGGCATTCCGAGTATAAACTTCTCAATTTCTTTGTGAAGTTCAGGAGAAATGGCATATTTCAATGAACTACCGGTTTTACCTTCCTTTACTTCAATTTGAGACTTGTTTTTCACATCCCAAACTGTAAGATTTATTATATCTATAATCTTTAAGCCGGTATTTATTGCTATATCAAACAGTAAATAATTTTTATATTCGACTTTAAGCAATTCCAACTTTAGCTCATCAATCAAGTTAGTATCCTTTATTGGCTGAATTAATTTCATATTGCTTCTCCCTCTCAATGGAAGCTCAATAAGAACCATTTGGCTGCCATATTCTTTAAGCATAGGCCATTCATATGGATTATGCAACTTATTTGCATAAATAAGTTAATTAAAAAAAATAACTTGCTTTATCAAAATAATTATGTTATTCTTAATAAGAACTTAAATTGATAGTTAATGATTCAACAAAATATATTTCAGTTAGTACTTTCTATGTATAGTATGATGATATCGAAATTTTATTAGTGAATTAGTACAATGAGTTTAAGAATAATAAAATTTCGGAGGTACAGTTAGATGACTGGTACAGTAAAATGGTTTAATTCAGAAAAAGGTTTTGGATTTATTACAGGAGAAGATGGAAAAGATGTTTTTGCACATTTTTCTCAAATAAAGTCAGAAGGTTATAAGTCACTTGAAGAACGTCAAAAGGTTTCTTTTGATGTTGTTAAAGGACAAAAAGGACCTCAAGCAGAAAATATTTTAGCTATCTAAATTAACCCAATTTAATTAGTGTATATTTTACCCCTCCAATAGATGTTCTATTGGAGGGGTTTTTGCAGTATGTCAAGCATGGGCGTAATTTGCCAGATTGAGGGCAAAAGGATGGGTTGATTAAATACGGCAGCATAAGAAATGGTGTGTTTATTTAATATGTTATAATAAAATTAGGAAAAAGTTTGATGAATAGACAAAGAGTACTTTGTAGAGGAGATTTTAATGAAAACGAAACATGTAATTGTAGAAGAATATAATCCGCAATGGAAATATGAATTTGAACGCATAAAAAATGAATTGTTAACAGTTTTGTCAGGAAAAATAAATTCAATTGAGCATGTAGGAAGCACTTCTGTTGAAGGATTGGCGGCAAAACCAATTATTGACATAGATGTTGTCATTGACAATAATTTTGAAGAAGTAAAAAAAGCATTAGAGTCTATTGGATATATATACGAAGGTGATCTGGGTATACCTGGTAGAGAAGCCTTTCGTTATGAAAATAAGTCACACTTAATGGTACACCATCTATATGTATGCGATAAAAACAATGAGGAATTACATAGGCATATAACATTTAGAGATTATTTAAGGCAGCATAAAGAAGATATATGTAGATATAGTTCAATAAAAAAAGAGCTGGCTTTAAAATATCCGGAAGATATAGATTCGTATATTGAAGGAAAGCAACCTTTAATTTTAGATATCTATAAGAAATGTGGTTTATGTAAATAAGTTCTAATAAGATATGTTAAAAAAACACCTTGAATAATAAAGAAGGAGAATCCTCTGATGATGGGGGGACTCCTTCTTTTGCTTTGTTTACTATTAGTATATAGAGAGC
>JAEZDX010000250.1 GCA_023417975.1 Bacillota bacterium | reverse complement strand
ATATTGGGATTTAGTACAAGTCCATATTTCGTTTATAAGAATGGGATGAAGCAGCAGTGTGAGCCTAAACAAATAGGTGAATTTTATCAATATGGAGGTTTTACATGCTCACTGTCCAAAGGTACAGTAGGGTATACTCTTGGTTATGAAAATGCACCGTTATTATTTGTAAAATCACATGATGTAAGAGAAAGGTCACCATTGGGTGAAAACTGTTTTGAATTGGAAGCTGGAGAAACTGTTGAGTTAACCTTTGATTTATATGAATACGAGGCTGAGTCGGAACTTGATATAAATTCTGTAATAGAAGAAGTCTATTACAAATACCATCAGCCTCCAAGAGATTCAAGTGATGTGATTACAGCAGTTACTGATTTAGCACAGGCAATCTATAAGTATGCATGGCTTCCGGAAGAACACAGTTACTCCGGTCAGGTCTTTGAAGATATAAATGGAGGCTATAGACATAATAAAATCATATCCATCGCATGGACTAATGGATTATCTGTGGCAACACCAATGCTAATAGCGGCTTTACGTCTTGAAAATGAAGCTATGCGTCAGCAATCACTATGCTGTATAACAAATATTGTGGAAAATTCACTGAATACAGCTACGGGATTGCCATATGAGGCTTATAATAATGGAAAGTGGAGTAACAACGGATGGTGGTTTGATGGGATGCACACACCTGGACACAGCTCATATTTGATAGGTCAAGCAATGTTCTATATTCTTAGAGCTTATGAATATGAATTGAAGCTTAAGGGGTGTCGACATGAGGATTGGTTGAAGTTCGCCGAAGAGGTTCTGGTGAAAATAGAAAAAACTAAAAATACAGATGAAGAATATCCATTTATTTTCTCCGAGAAAACCGGGGCAGGTATTGAATATGATGCATTCAGTGGAACATGGTGCATGGCTGCTATGGCATACTATTCATGGCTCACTGGAGACAGAACATATTTGGATGGGCTGAGAAAGAGTGAAAACCATTATTACAAAGAGTATATTAAACGTATGGAATGTTATGGAGGGCCTTTAGATACAGATAAAGCAACTGATTCGGAGGGGATATTAGCATATCTGAAAGCTGTAAGATATCTGCATGCATTAACCCATGAAAAGATGTACTTGGAACATATGAAAGATGCAATAGACTATGAATTTTCATTTAAATTTTGCTATAATTCGCCTATTAAGGTACCACCTCTTAGCAGGATTGGCTGGTCAAGCTGTGGAGGCAGTGTAACATCTATTGCTAACCCACATATTCACCCAATGTCCAGTAATGCAGTGGATGAATTACTATATTATGTTGAAAATACGAATGATAAATATGTGAGAGACCGTATGATAGATACTATACGATGGGGATGTCAGGCATATAATACTTATGATAAAGAGTTTGACTATGGCAAAAAGGGATGGATGTCAGAGAGGTTCTGCCACTCTGAAGGATTGCTATCACAAAAATATGATGATGGTTCCTTAGCAAGTACTTGGTTCTGTTTAATGCCATGGGCCAGCGGATCTATTATAGATGGATTAGCAGGTGATTATTGGGACAGATACCAGGAAAGTATAAATCGTAAGATTTAGATTGAACATGAAATATAGATAAAAACCCGGGAATATTCCCGGGTTTTTATATTGAAAAAACTATTGAAAAAATTATATAGTAACATAAATATGTATAGATTATTATTTACGTTCAATAATATATTGCTTTCCATTAGCTGTTTCAAAGGTTAACAGACCATCTTCCATTGAACTGAAAGGAATAGGCATTTCATTACATTTTACAATATAGGAAGCGCTATTTTTCAGTTTAACTCTGCACACGCTATTTTTCGTTATAGAAGAACAGCAAGTTATTACTGCTTTCATGAGCGAACCATCATTCCATTCTAAAGCTACTTCATAATTACCCCTTGCTTTTAATCCTTTTATGTATCCTTCTGACCATTGTTTAGGAAGAGCCGGAAGAAGCTTTAAAATTCCGTCATTACTCTGCAGCAGCATTTCTGTTATTCCTGCGGTGGCTCCGAAATTTCCGTCGATCTGGAAAGGCGGATGAGCATCAAACATATTAGGGTATGTGGATTTAGCAAGAATGTTATGAACATATTTATGTGCATTTTCTGAATCACACAACCTTGCCCACATGTTAATTATCCATGCACAGCTCCAGCCGGTATGGCCTCCACCATTGGAAAGCCTTCTTTCAAGCGTCTTTTTTGCTGCCTCAGCTAATTTAGGGGTACCTTCCACTGTAATTTCACCTGCAGGGTGCAGTGCAAAAAGCTGAGAAATATGTCTGTGACCTATTTCAATTTCTTCATAATCATCGGGCCATTCCATTATAGTACCATGACGTCCGATCTTTATTTCAGGAAGTCGATTTTTCATTTCTTCAAGTTGAGTAACGAAAGCATTATCTAGTCCAAGTATATTGGCAGCTTCAATAGTTGTACTAAAAAGCTTTCGCAAAATGGAATTGTCCATAGTAGGACCGGCACATATTGCTGTAGTGTATCCATCAGCTGTTTTGTAAATATTCTCAGGAGATAAGCTTGGGCAAGTAACAAGCCTTCCAACTTTATCTTCCACTAGAAAATCCGTAAAGAATTCGCAAGCCTCTTTCATTGTAGGGTAAGACTTGCTGAGAAAGTCTTTATCCATTGTAAATTCATATCTGTCCCATAGATGCAGGCAAAGCCAAGCAGCACCCATAGGCCAATAAGTAGAGGTAGGATAGGAGTCTTGTGGAGAAGTATCACCCCAAATATTAGTATTATGATGTGCCACAAAACCTTTACAGCCATACATATCTCTAGCTGTAATGCGTCCTTTTTCCTTAAGTTTATCAATAAGCCTGAATAATGGCTCATGGCATTCTGAAAGATTGCATTGCTCAGCTATCCAGTAATTCATTTCTGTATTTATATTTATTGTATATCTGCTTCCCCAAGGGGCAGAAGTAAGGTTATTCCAAATACCTTGAAGATTAGCAGGGAGCTCACTATTATTTCTGCTGCTTGATATGAGAAGATACCTGCCGTATTGGTAATAAAGTGCAACAAGAGAGTTATCAATACTGCCATCGGCTACTCTTGCAAGTCTTTCGTTGGTAGGAATATAGTCATAAAGCGTATCCTCCCCAAGACTAAAAGCTACTCTGCCAAACAATGTTGAGTAATCGGAAATGTGATCTGCTTTTATAGAATCAAAACCTTTTCTCTCGGCAGCTTGCAGCCTTTCAATACAAATCCTCTCAGCATCTGCATTATTAAAATCTGTGGCAGCCGTAAATAGGATAAACAAATTTGATGCATTCTCAATTATTAGCTTTCCGTCTTCGCAGAAGGCATTACCTTTCTTTCCCCAGCCTTCAAAACGAGGTATGATTTTCAGCATAGCGCAATATTGTATTGAACCATCTGCGCAACATCCCTTAATGGAAAGAGACAGGGGAAGCTCTCCTTTAGTAACGGTGAAGTTCTCCGGTCTGTTCAGTATGGCTTCAAGTTGTATTGTAAGTCCATCGGAAGAATTCATTGACATGGCAAAAACATTATCAACTGCACTAACAAGACTTTCAAGACGATAACTAACTCCCCCAATTGTATATCTTACTCTCGATATGGCAGTTTCAAGATCAAGTTCTCTTCTGTAGGAATGAACAGTTTCCATACCTTCACCGTAATTGAAGTTTAAAAAAATGTTTCCTAAAGTCTGATATGAGCCTTGATCATTACCTATGTAAGCATCTTTAGCCAATAAGTCAGCTTGTTTTAGATTTCCTTCAAGTATGTTTCTTTGTACTTCTTTAACTAATTTAGCAGCTTGAGGATTTGAACCATTGTTTTGTCCTCTGCTCCAAACAGTTTCTTCATTAACCTGTATGTTTTCATGAAAAGGATCTCCGTATACCATAGCACCCAAACGCCCATTGCCGAGAGGAAGAGCCTCTACCCAATTTGAGGCCGGGGTGTCATACCAAAGTCTTAGCTTATTCATAATTGTGACCAACCTTCCGTAAATAATTATTACTTATTGCAATATATAAATAGATTATAAATATGAGGATATATAGTTGCAAGTTGTTTTCTTAATCTTTTCATGTAGTATATTGGCTTTTAAATTACTAAGGAGAGCTATAATTCTTCTTGTACCTAAGAGGAGTATAGTCGGTATATTTTTTAAAAGCTTTAATAAAGTACCCCACGTGCTCAAAGCCGCAGGCAAGTGATATTTCAAGCACACTAAGGTTAGTGTTTTTCAGCATTTCGCAGGCGCAGTAAATTCGCTGACGATTTATATATTCTATTGGAGTTTTACCTGTAAGCTCTTTGAAAAAGCGAGTAAAGTGGGAAACACTATATCCGGATATAGTGGCAAGCTCTTCTACAGTAATGTAAGAGAGACAGTTAGCGTGAATGTACTTAATTACTTTTTCAAGCTTGTCTGTTGCTTTTTTGTTGTTAAAGTTATCTTCCATATGGAATAAACCATATTCAAAGATGTAGGAGAATATGGAATATAAGAGGGATTTTATTTTAAGCTCGTAAGCAAAAGTCTTATTGTCATATACTTGGCATAGCGTTTTTATTGTTTCAATAACAAAATTCTCACTGCTTGACGGTGAAAAACGATTATTTATTTCATACAGCGGGGATAAATACTTATTACAAATATCAATGTCCGAAAAAATCAAGGCTGGATGGAATACAACGGCATAAAAGCCGAAATGTGCATTATCCTCCGTGGAAATAGAATGAAGGGCATTTGCTTTAACAAAGGCACATTCACCTTCTTTTAGTTCAAACGTATTTACCCCTATACGGATGCAGGCACTTCCTGAAGTTATATAAATAAATTCATATTCCTCATGCCAATGATAAGATGCCATTAAACCATTGGCACGGTAAACCTTAATAGGGAATTCTTTTGTTCCGTGATTGACTTTCTCCTTTAGTTCATAGCTGTTCATTTTGAGCTCCAATCATATAATAGTGCAATAAATTCGCATAATTATATAAGAAATTTAATAATTATAGCTGTATATTATGATTATAGCATAAAGGGAAAATATACCCTATACTACAATTACAATACTTTCTTGGAGGAAAAAATATGAATAATAATAAGCAGAATACGAAAATACTTGTTTACACGCGTAAGCCAAAAGATGAATATACCGAATCTTTAAGCAACAGTATTCACTTGGCGTACAGTGACGGAAATAATGACTTTACACCATTGAATGAGAATTATGGAATACTGTTTGCATTGGCAGACATTGATGAAGTAAATGTAATTCATGAAAAAGGATTAAAAAACCCGTACTTATTCCGTACTGTAAACGGTTCTTTTGGAATTATGGCTGTAAGGGTTGATAAAGTTGGAGGCGATGATGCCGAAAGCAAAGGGCATATAATGCTTTGGACATCAGATGATTTAATTACCTTTAAGTATTGCGGCATGGTTAAATTGCATGCAGATCTATCTGTTAAGGAAGCAGTGTGCGAGTTTAATTCAGATAAAGGAGTATATGAAATATACTGGCAGGACAATCAAGGAAACTCTTATGTAAATAGAATGAGTGATTTAATGGCAACAGACAGTATAGCATTGGCTATAAATGAATATGAATTTAAACATCCTTATGTAAGTTTACCTCATATAATTCCCGGAAATGTACTTTCTGTTGATAGTGAAATAGGCAATGAAATTAAAGCACATTGGACGCCTTTGTATAATACTGAAATATGTGTACCGGGCAGTGTGAGTGCTACATCAGCTGAGCAGCTGCAGGCTGTGAAAGCAACGGCAATTTATTCAGATGGGTCAACTGCTTATAAATCAGTAAAGTGGGATTACTCTGAAGTTAACTTTTCCGTACCGGGAGTTTATGCGGTTAAGGGTAATGTAACGCAGGAAATACCTTCATTTCCCTTAGCT
>JAEZDX010000172.1 GCA_023417975.1 Bacillota bacterium | reverse complement strand
CAAAAGTATAAAGAATTATCACCTTTTGAAATAAGCGGTGGTCAAAAAAGAAGGGTTGCAATTGCCGGAGTTGTTGCCATGGAGCCAAAGGTACTTATACTTGATGAACCTACAGCGGGATTAGATCCCAAAGGCAGAGATGAAATATTACAGCAAATAAAAAATCTGCATAAAGAATATAAAATGACCATAATACTTGTATCTCACAGCATGGAAGATGTAGCAAAACTTGCAAGTAGAATTCTGGTGATGAACAATGGGAAAACGATACTTGACGGTGAACCGGCTGATATTTTTAAGGAAATAGAGCTACTTGAATCTGTGGGGCTTGCTGTACCGCAGGTAACTTATCTTGTTAGAGAATTACGAAAACATGGTTTTGATATTTCAGATGAAATATATACTACAGATCAGGCGCTTAATGCACTAAAACAAATAATAAAGTAAAGTAAGGAGGGGGAGAATAACATGATAAAAAATATAACAATTGGACAATATGTACCTGGTGACTCCTTTATACACAGATTGGACCCTAGAGTTAAAATTATATTGTCCCTGCTCTTTATTGTAGACTTATTTATAATAAGTAATTTTACAGGTTATGTGGTTGCCGCTGCGTTTATTTTATTTATAATTGCTGTAGCAAAATTATCGCCTAAATACATATATAAGGGATTGAAACCTATATTCATTCTATTGATAATAACTGCCTTACTAAACATGTTCATGACAAAGAGTGGAAATGTAGTATTCAGTTGGGGATTTATAAAGATATATGATGAAGGAATTAGAATAGCGGTTTTTATGGCATTAAGGTTGATATTTTTAATTGCAGGTACGTCAATATTGACATTAACCACTTCACCCATAGAGCTTACAGATGGCATAGAAAGATTATTAAATCCAATGAAGAAAATTGGAGTTCCTGCTCATGAGCTTGCCATGATGATGACAATAGCACTAAGATTTATTCCGACTTTAATGGATGAGACTGATAAAATTATGAAAGCTCAAATGGCAAGAGGTGCAGACTTTGATACTGGAAACATAATTGCTAAGGCAAAGAGCCTAATACCTCTTTTAGTTCCGCTTTTTATAAGCTCCTTCAGAAGAGCAGATGAACTTGCTATGGCAATGGAGGCAAGATGCTATAGAGGCGGCGAAGGAAGAACAAGAATGAAAATTTTGCGGCTGACTTTTGATGATTTAATTGCAATACTATCGTTTATTCTATTTGTAATTATTACTTTCATCATAAGATCTTTAAGGGTAATATAAACTTTAATGGTGATTATATGAGAAATATAAAACTTGTTTTAGAATATGACGGTACCTCATATGGAGGGTGGCAGAGGCAAAAAAATATAGTTACAATTCAGCAGAGAGTTGAAGAGAGTATATATGCAATAACTGGACAACATATTCAAGTCATAGGTTGCAGCAGAACCGATGCAGGAGTGCATGCAAGGCAGTTTGTATGTAACTTTCACACAGAAAGCAATATAGTGGATTATAAAATGAGGGATGCACTGAATTCAAAGCTTCCGTATGATGTTAGAATAATATTATCAGAAGAAGTAGAAGATAAATTTCATGCAAGGTATGACAGTACCGGGAAAACTTATAGTTATACGATACTGAATAGAGATGTAGCAGCAGCTTTACAGAGAAATTATGTGTATCATGTAAAACAGCCGTTAAACATAGAAGCTATGTCTGATGCGGCAAGGTACCTCATAGGAATTCACGATTTTGTAGCCTTTAGAAATCTAGGAAGTTCAGTAAAGACTACAGTAAGAACAATTTCGCAGTTGGATGTAATAAGAGAAGAAGAATATGTAAGAATCTACGGTACAGCAGATGGGTTTTTATATAATATGATGAGAATAATAACAGGTACACTCATCGATGTTGGAATAGGTAAAAGAAAGCCGGAAGACATTGGAGAAATTTTAGATGCTAAGGATAGGACAAAAGCCGGAAAGTCCGCTCCTCCGCAGGGATTGTGTCTAGAAAAAGTATACTATGAAAAACTTTAAATTTAAGGTATAAAAACATTGACACGCCAGGCTGATTGTATTATAATAAGTATGTTTGTTAAAGAAAGTTAATAAGATCCACTAGCCCCGGGTCTTGAAATAGAAAGTAATGAACGCACAGGTTTTCAGGGAGGGAAAGAGATGAAATCATACATTGCAAAGCCAAATGAAGTTGAAAGAAAATGGTATGTAGTTGATGCAGCAGGAAAGCCACTTGGAAGAGTTGCAAGCCAGGTTGCTTCAATATTAAGAGGAAAGAATAAGCCAACATTTACACCAAATGTTGATACTGGAGATTTCGTAATAGTAATAAACGCCGAAAAGGTAGTTTTAACTGGAAAGAAATTAGACCAGAAGATGTTAAGACATCACTCATTATACCCAGGTGGATTAAAAGAGACTCCATATAGAGAAGTTCTTGACAAGAAGCCTGAATTTGCATTTGAAGAAGCTGTAAGAAGAATGCTTCCTAAGGGACCTCTTGGAAGACAAATGCTTAGAAAGCTTAAAGTGTACAGAGGTGCTGAGCACGAGAATGCAGCACAAAAACCAGAAGTACTTGAATTAAAGTACTAATGGAAAGTGGAGGGAGGAATAATCATGGCTAAGGTTCAATATATGGCTACAGGAAGAAGAAAGAAATCTGTTGCAAGAGTTAGACTTGTTCCAGGAGATGGAAAGGTTATAATAAATAAAAGAGATATGGATACATATTTCGGTTTAGAAACACTAAAGATAATAGTTAACCAACCACTAGTTCTTACCGGAACAAAAGACCAGTATGATGTACTTGTAAATGTACATGGTGGTGGATTTACAGGTCAGGCAGGTGCTATAAGACATGGTATATCCAGAGCATTAATTAAGTCTGACGAAACTTTAAGAGGAACTCTTAAGAGAGCAGGTTTCTTAACAAGAGATCCAAGAATGAAGGAAAGAAAGAAATACGGTCTTAAGAAGGCTAGAAGAGCACCACAGTTCTCAAAGAGATAATGGAAAGAGAGGGTTATCCTCTCTTTTTTTATTTCCTTAAAATGCAGAATTGATTATGTTTATTTGACATTGGCACGAAATACGATAGAATATATAAAAAGAGACAATATAGATTCGAGGGATAAAATTGGATATTACAAAAATGATTATAGGAGTATTTGGTGGCTTGGGATTATTCCTATATGGGCTAAGATTGATGGGAGAAGGGCTTGAAAACATAGCCGGTGACAGATTAAAAGCTATTTCTGAAAAAATCGGTACAAATATGTTTATAGCAGTATTAGTGGGCACCGGAGTCACAGCTGTAATACAAAGCAGTAGTGCTGCTACAGTAATGGTAGTAGGTTTTGTTAATGCAGGACTCATGAATCTTTATCAAGCCTCAGGCATGATAATGGGAGCCAATATTGGGACAACCCTAACGACTCAGCTGGTATCCTTTAATCTGGAGCCTGCTGCACCAATTGCAGCTGCTATAGGCGCGGCAATAGTTCTTTCTTCAAAGGGCAAAAAGGACAGAGAAATAGGCAATATAATATTCGGTGTAGGTATATTGTTCTTTGGAATGGGTCTTATGGAAGATTCTATGTCAATTTTAAAGGCTTCCTATAAATTTATACAAGCCCTTGACTATATAGGCTCAAGTTGGATAATTGGACTCGCCGCAGGTATAGCTGTAACTATAATAGTTCAAAGCTCCACTGCTACAACGGCATTATTGATAGCATTAGCAGGCACAGGTGTCATAAAGCTTGATTTGGCAATTCCGTTCATCTTGGGTTCCAATATCGGTACATGTGTTACGGCACTTTTATCTAGCATAGGTACTTCCAGCAGTGGGAAAAAAGCTGCTTTTATCCATTTGATTTTTAATTTGGTTGGTACCATATTATTCTTACCGTTGAAACATTATTTTATAGACTTTGCTCAATGGATTAACACAGGTACAGATCCGGATAGTATTAAGAGACAAATTGCCAATATACATACTATACTGAAGATATTGAATACATTGGTGTTGTTTCCGTTCATAAAGTATCTAGTTGACTTTATAAATCGATTAATTCCAGGAGACGATGACAGAGAGTACATGACTATTAAATATATAGATGATAGATTCCTAGAGACTCCTGTGGTTGCTGTGGGTCAAATGATAAAGGAAACTATAGGTATGGCAAAAAAAGCTAAAGAAAATGTAGAGATTGCAATGCAAAGTTTTTGGACTGATGATGAAGTATCGATTGGACAGGTTTACGAGAATGAAAAGATCATTAATATATTGGAACAGGAAATAACTTCATATTTAGTTAAGTTATCAAATACTCAACTTTCTGAGCAGCAGTTGGAAATAGTTACATCAACTTTTCACATAGTTAATGACATTGAGAGAATTGGAGATCATGCAGAAAACTTAGCTGATTTGACTAGTGAGAAAATAGTTAAGAAGGTAGAATTCACTAAGGACGCACTTGATGATCTAATGCATATGTTTAAATGTACTTTAAGTGCACTTCAAACCAGCATTGAGAGTTATGAAAAGCATGATATCGAAAAAGCTGAGAGTGTAGCTGCTATAGAAGAGAGAATTGATGTATTGGAAAAGAGTTTAAGGTCCGCCCATATAAAAAGACTAAATTCAGGGATATGCAGTGCGTATTCATCTGCCATATACCTAGATATTATAAGTAACCTTGAAAGAATTGGGGATCACTCTACAAATATTGCAGAAACCGTTCTTGAACGCTAAAAGTATATGAAAAATAAGAATAATCCCCGTAAAATAAAATTTCGGGGATTCTTTGCCGTTTATTGACATTATAAAACTGAAAAATAGTGGACAGAATAAAAAGGACAATAAAGTTATGCGGAGGTCAAAAATGGGGAAAAAAAATAAAGTAGCAGCATTTTTACTTATAGCTATACTGTTCTTATCAAATTCTTCGCCAGTAATGGCAAAAGAAATTCTTCCGGAGACTAATTCAGAGTTTATAATACTTGTTGATCCAGGACATGGAGGGATTGACGGCGGTGCGGTAGGAAGGGATGCAACATTAGAGAAAAACGTAAATTTAATGATTGGTAAAAAACTTAAAGATGCTTTAGTAAAGGAAGGTTATCATGTTTTAATGACTAGAGAAGAAGATAAGGGTCTTTATACTGATAACGGCAGAATAAGAAAGAAAAAACTGGAAGACTTGAATAATAGGCAAAAGATGATAAAAGATTCTCAGTGTCAGATTTTTTTAAGTATACATCTAAATATGTTTCCGCAACAGCAATACCATGGCGCACAAGTGTGGTATGCGGCAAATGAAAAAAGTAGAAAGTTTGGATTAATGGCACAGGAAAACTTAAGGAAAGATTTAAATAATGAAAATAAGAGAGAAGCTAAAGCGGCAAAGGACAGTTACATTATACTAAGGAATCCTCCGGACATAGCTGCAATTATTGTAGAATGTGGATTTATGTCAAATGCTGAAGAAGCTGCTAAGCTAAAAAACAGCGATTATCAGGAAAAAATTGCACAGTCGCTTTTGAAAACTGTAAAGCAATATACTGAAGAGAATAGACAAAGTGTAAACTAACTTGTATAACTACAGACATTGACAAAAAAAGCGATATATTACCCGGGTAATATATCGCTTTT
>JAEZDX010000055.1 GCA_023417975.1 Bacillota bacterium | reverse complement strand
AACGGGTTAAAGACCATCTATGCGAACTTGAAGGAGGACGTGAAACTGAAAGCAGGTGACAAAGTTACAAAGGGTCAGGTAATTGGATACGTTGGAAAGACAAGAACCAGTTATTCGGAAGAAAAATTCGGCGACCATCTTCATTTTGAAGTGCTGATGGGCACAGCATATGTAGATCCTGCAAAATATGTAACCTATAGTACAGCAAAAAAGTAACAAATTAGATCTCCCATCGGTAAAATGACGAATTTTATTTAGTATTGACCGATGGGAGGTAATTTAAAAATAGGCTGGTGCATATTTATAAACTATAGAGAGTTAAGGAGGTAGCACTTTGAAAGACTACATAGAAGAAAGAGTTCTTGAAGTCGCTAACTATATCATAGATTCAAAAGCTACGATAAGGAAAACTGCAAAAGTTTTTGGAGTTAGTAAAAGTACGATCCATAAAGATATGACAGAAAGGCTGCCTAAAATAAATCCCTCAATTGCCAAAGAGGCAAAAGTAATTTTAGATTTAAATAAGGCAGAACGACATATCAGAGGTGGAAAAGCAACAAAGATGAAATATAAAGCTATTGAAGGTTAATCACATTCCTAGTATAATAAAAAAAGAGATTTTTGTAATCTTATAGAAAAATGTATAAAATTGTGTAAAAAGTCAGGAGTGGGTTTAGGAATGTGGTTTTTTGGAATAGGTGCAGATATGGGAATAGATTTAGGCACAGCGACAGTTCTTGTTTATTTAAAAGGTAAGGGAGTAATATTAAAGGAGCCTTCAGTAGTTGCCATTGATAAAACAAATAATAAGGTACTTGCTGTTGGCGAGGATGCTAGAAAAATGATTGGTAGGACCCCAGGTAATATAGTTGCAATTAGACCGCTGAGAGACGGGGTAATATCCGATTACGACATCACTGAGAAAATGCTTAAATATTTTATTAAGAAAGCCTGCGGAAAGAGAAGGATTTCTGCACCTAGAGTTATGGTATGCGTACCTTGTGAAGCCACGGAAGTAGAAAAAAGGGCAGTTAAAGATGCTGCCACAAATGCCGGAGCAAAAAGAGTTTTTTTGATGGAAGAGCCATTAGCAGCTGCTATTGGTGCTGGAATGGACATAACTAAGGCTAGTGGAAATATGGTTATTGATATCGGCGGAGGTACAACAGATATTGCGGTTATGTCTCTTGATGGTATGGTTGTAAGGTCCTCTATCAAGGTTGCAGGAGACAAGTTTGATGAGGCCATAATAAGATATATCAGAAAAAAACATAAATTGATGATTGGAGAAAGAACTGCCGAGGATATGAAAATAAATATAGGTACTGCATATAAGAGAGATAAGGATACGACTATGGAAATAAGAGGACGAGACTTAATTACAGGTTTGCCTAAAAATCTCTTGGTTACCTCGGAAGAAATGAGAGAGGCATTAAGCGAAACTGTGGCGGCAATAGTCGATTGTACACATTCTGTTTTAGAAAAAACTCCTCCTGAATTAGCAGCGGATATAATGGAAAGAGGTATAATAATGACTGGCGGCGGATCATTACTGCATGGACTTGATGAAAGAATTTCAGAAGCTACAAAGGTTCCTGTTCACGTAGCTGAAAATGCGGTTGAATGTGTAGCTGTTGGTACAGGAAAGGCTTTAGATTATTTAGATGATCTTGAGTCAAGTATATATACCTTATGAAGAAAATAAGTGGTGGTTAATATTGGCTATAAAGTATTAGATTTGCGAATGTATATAAAATACATCCGCAAATCTTTTTCATTTTAAAAGGAAAGTTGTTGAGCAGCATAGCACTGCAAATTAGAAAGATTTCTTTGATTTATTGAGTGATAGATACAGTGCATGAATAAGTCCGTCCGAAATAACTTGGGACATTTCCATAATGAGATTTAATCTTATTGTACGGTTAGTAAACAATTCATTGTTATCAGATGAATCAACTATTCCAATAATTGAACTTTCACCTACATCAGGCAGGGATTTACCTACCCCTTTTCCAGGGTGAATCGGATAATCCCTGCCTTGGATTTCACCTATACTATCACCATCACCCAAACATGCATCTACACCGATAATACTAGCTTTTGGGTGGATGGATTTTATTTCAGTTAATCTTTTTTCTAAATTTAGTGCATGAATAGGCTCTGAAATGGTGCCGTACACAGGTAAGGGAAAGGATCTTTCTTTTAGAAAAGTACCAACAAGCGGACCAAGACAATCACCAATGCACCTATCTGTACCAATACAAACGATTATAGTATTAATGTCTAAATAGTCTTTGATAAAGTATGCTAGCTCATAATAGGCAAGTATATCTTTATAATGCACTTTAATCTTATTCAAGCATTCAACACCCCCCTAGTAATATATATGAAAAAATCATATAGAATATTAAGCATAAACGGAATAAAAAAAGGAAAATATGAAAAAATGAAAGATAGGGGTGATTCGAATGAAATATAAATATTTATCTGTTTTAGTTATTTGCTTGACTTTAGCAGCTATAGGAATGATGGTGTCACTAAATATAAAAAATACGATAAAGCAAGATAATCCTATAGCAATCAATCAAAGTGATGAAAATAAACAACAGCAGGATAAGAGTCAGATTGATCAAAATGATATAAAAAATAGCGATGAAAAAGATGATAATCTGAAAAATGAGCAGCAAAACACTGAAAAGACGGAAATAAGCGGAAATGATATTGGGAAAACTAACACTGAAACTAATAAAGATAACTACACAAATAAAAATACCAAAAGTAATTCTGTTTCAACCATTGAGAATAATAACAACGTTCAGGATGAAGC
>JAEZDX010000588.1 GCA_023417975.1 Bacillota bacterium | reverse complement strand
GAGTGATACTTTGAAAAGGCATATAACAATGCTTGTTATTATAATTATTTTTATGTATCTTATGGGATTACACTCTAATAATACCTCATCACTGAAAAAAGTCTTTAATTATATAAATACTACAAGCAGTATCAATGAAATGGCCGAAGACAATACCATTCTTCTTATTGATAATTCCGGAAGCATGAAAAATACAGATCCTAATAATCTTGCAGCGGTTGCAGCAGCTATGTTAATAGATACATTGAAGCCTAATCAGAATATGAATATAATAACCTTCGGAGATGATGTGAAATCTTCATACAGACTTAAGGATAATCCCTCACCGCAGATGCTAAAGCAAAGTTTGTCAATGCTTAATTACAAAGATAAAAATACTGATATGAAGGCGGGCTTAAAAGAAGCACTGGACCAGCTTGATGAGGTAAAAGGACAAAAGAGAATAATAGTGTTGTCCGACGGAAAAGAGGAGCCTAAGGGAGGGATGACACAAACACATGAGGACGAAATGCTTTCTCTTATAGAAAGAGCATATACTGCAAAAACAGAAATTCATACTATTGGGCTATCATCCTTGGCGGACGAAGGTATGTTAAGTAAAATTGCATACAATACAGGCGGTTCATATTACACATGCAGTAACACAGGTGAGTTATTTGATATATTCAGCAAAATCATGGGAGAGTATCAGGGCTATTATACAGTTGATAAATATATGTCAAGCTCAGAAGATGAGAAGATTATGCAATTTAGTTCATATGTAGATGAAATGGTAGTTAAAATTGCTGCAGTTGATAATAGAACACCGAAAGTTGAGGTAAGTGGAAATGGAAGAGTATTAAATCCTGAGAAATACAGTGAGAAATATAGAATATATTTGATTGGCGGAGGTACTAATACATTAGTAAATATTAAAACTTTAGACAACGGTAAAAATATAATTATTGTTCAGATGAAGAGTAAAGCAGCTATTAACTTGGTGGATTCCGAAGGAAATTTCCAAATCCCTAATAAAATTCCTCTTGATATCAAGTGCAGACTTGATTTGAAGGAAAATATAGAAGGACTTCATATGGACGCAGTAGTTGCAGGAAAAAGAGAATCTTTGACGAAAAACGACAGCGCGTTTGATTTCAAATTTCAGCAGTCAACAGCCGGACAGTATTCAATTTTTGTAACCGCTTATGACGGCAATAATAATATAATTACTTGCAGGAATATTGATATTAATGTCACCGATAGTCCGCCATTTTTCTATGAGGAAGACTTGCCCAAAGAAGTTATACGCTCTAAAACTATACCTATTAAATTAAAACCTATAGAGAAGCTTGATATTTCTGAAGTCTCCGGAGAGGTTACTGTAGATTACGGTGAAGATAAGGTGAATTTTCCTTTAACCTATAAGGATGGTTTCCTTTGTGCGGATATTTCTTTTAAAAAGACAGGTGAGTTAAAACTATATTCTTGTATAAATGGAGTTAGCAATAATAAATCCTTTTCATATTATTTGCCTAAAAGTAAAATTAATGTTTTAGAAACACCATATATAGAGCTTAAATCCGACAAAAATAACAGCATATATATGATTAATAAAGCTGATGAATTAAAGTTATGGCTTGAAGGAGTTCTTCTCTATAAGGATGAACACATTTCAGTTTTGGATGTTAAGGGTAATCAAATAGGAAATTTTACGGTGAAAAATGGTCAAAAGGGAGAAATAAGTATAAGAGTAACACCCAAAAATGAAACTTCGGATTTAGTGTTGTATTTGAAAGGAAGTAATGAAGTAAAGCTAACTGAGTCAATAAATACTGCTTCAAAGGTTACATCGACTTTCAAATACTATTTGTACAAGTTTAAGATGGCATTAATAGTATCCGTCACATTATTATTAATAGTTGCTGCAATGATTATTTATGGATGGTATGTTTATAAGACAAAGATAGCAAAATATAAAACAGTTAAAGATATATACTATAGGAGCAATGGTAAAATAAAAACCTTGAGTATAGAATTATCTGTAAAAAAATGTCCTATGGTTTTTATAAATATAATAGATGAGGGTATACTTGACTCGGAAGTTGAAGAAAGAGCAGTTGGTTATTTTGAATTGCTATGGCCTAACTGTAATAATATTATACTGGGTTATTTATATTTACTTAGAGGAAGGTCTATATTTAAAGTTAAATATGATGCCGTCATTACTCAAACTGTAATAGTTGAGGATATGGTAGAAAATACACCTATTACTTATAGGGATGATATATTGATTAAATTCAAATACAGAAGTATAAATTATGAAATCCAGTTTCAATAATTATATTAGGAGGGGTTGCCTTGACTACACAAAGAATACCTAAAGATGTTCTCCCAACCCTGGTAATAGGTCTAGGGGGTACGGGCTTTCAAGTAATAAAAAGATTAAAGCAGCTATTTAAAAAAAGATTTAATAATGTAAAGGTTCCTGTAAGATATATTTTAATTGACACAGATGTGAAATCATTTTTAGATGATTCTGTAGAAAATAATGAGAAGTGTCAATTGAGATTTGGAGACGGAATAAAGAATACTTTGGATTGGGCCTACAGAAACTCCAATTTTGACTGGCTGCCGCAAAACCCGCCTATTACACCTGACTTTTTTACTGCTACGGATCAAGGTGCAGGGCTTGTAAGACCTGTAGGAAGACTATATCTATGTAAAAATGCAAAGCTTGTTCATGATACTATACTTTCTGCAAAGTATGATCTTGTTGACTTGCATAAATTACTGTTGGATATAGGAAGTGAATATCTTGAAAATATAGATAGACACAAGGTGTACATAGTAGGCTCTTTGGCTGGCGGTACAGGTTGCGGAATATTTCTGGACGTAGGTGTTTTAGTATCAAAAATATTCAACAGGGATAATACAAATGTAATAGGTATGTTTACATTAGAAAGCTGTTATGATGAAAAGCTTTCATCGGATTTGGATGCACAAAACAGAAGTAAGGCAAATTGTTATGCTGCATTAAAAGAATTGGAATTTTATATGTCTTCTATATGTAATTCCGAGGATGAAAGATATTTATTCAAATATAATAATATTGGAGAAATAAAGCTTGAAAAAAAACTTTTTGATATATGTTACCTGCTTGAGAACAAAAATGAATTGGGTGGAGTGCTTACAAATATAGATGATATATATGACTTGTGTTCACTTCAATTGTTTCAGGAAATTGGGACACCACTTGGTTCTCAACTTAGAGCAGATTATGCAAATTTTTTATGTAAGGATAAAGATCCTGTACTAAATAGAGAACGTAATTTCAGTACTTTTTCTTCTTCCTCCTTACGATTTCCCTTCGAAAATCTTAGAAGTTACTGTACCTTAAAGCTAGGCTGTGATATATTGGAAAGTTTGAATTCAAGCGGAACTATTGATAGAAACGAAGCTGAGGGTGATAAGGGAGAACTAATAAGTATCATAAATAACCATACGGATTTTGAAAATATTACTTCAGATCTTACAAGACCTTTCAGAATACGTAATGATATCAAATTCAGCGATTTGAAAAATAGTAAAATATACAATCTTGATAAAATAGAAGATAGTATAAAAGCTCAGAAGTACCTTTGGGAACAAAAAAGAATAAATGTAAGTAATCTAATTAATAACACCATAGACAGCTTTGTTGAAAAAAAGGCGGCATTATATGGTATTAAAGAGTCCGTTAATTTGCTTCAAGAAATAGAAATTTATTTTATGGAGCTAAAAAGCCAATACTCAATGGAGGAAAAATATGATGCAGGCCAAATAAAATCAAGAATAAATAATATTGAAGATAAGCTCATTATAAAAGATAAGGTAGAACTTCCTTCAGAAATAATAAGAGAGTTTAACGGTTTTTTAGCACAGGAATACAATAACTTTGTATGTAGGATAGCAGAGGAGAGATATCTGTTAATAAGAGATAGCTTAAAAGAGCAAAGAGATAAGCTTATAGTATTGCAAAGTAAGCTGGAGAATTTAAAGAGTAATCTAGAAAATAAATTGCAAAGTATCAGCTTTAACAGTGAGAGAAGATATGGTGGAAATATCATATCTAGGGAAGTGGCTGCAAAAGATTACTATGAAGAGGTTTATAACAGAAAATATTCAGGAAATCTTAAAAGTAAAATAGCTGCTATGGTAAAGGAAAAAAAGCTTATGGAAAAGCTTAAAGCCGGTACTGAAGTATATATTAAGCTTTGTGAAGAAGATTTTGAGACGAGCTATGCAGAGAAAAGTATTATAGATATATTTAAGGAAAATGCTGAAAGCAAAGGTATGGATGCTAATGAATATATAAAAAAGGAACTTGATGTAATAGCTAAGCTTGCGAAGCCATTTTGGTCTGCAGTAAAGAACCCTGAAGTGTCCTGGACGGAATGTTACTATGTGGGGGCTATAAGAGATAGGTCGGATAGCGGAAATTTTGCGGTTAAGCCTCCTGAAGCTATAGACCGATGGATTAGAAATCAGACAGGAGAAAGATCAAGACAAGCCAGGTATGTTGAAACTCAGGATCCGAATTCAATTGATGTAATACATATAATTATGGGTGCTTGTGTGGCATATCTTCCGGATGTTAAAACTTATAAGCAGTTTTATCTCAGATTATTGTCTTCCAAGATTTATCCGCTTCACATAAATGAAAAACTTGTAGGGCTTCCTGAAATTGATCCTGAGCTCGATGAAATACTTATAATTTATTCCATGGCTAAAGCTTTTGGAGTTATTCTAGAATTAGATGGGTTATTGT
>JAEZDX010000567.1 GCA_023417975.1 Bacillota bacterium | reverse complement strand
CCGATTTCATTTTATTACATAAAACAGTACTGAATTCTTTGCTGGCCCTAATGTAGCAAAACCAACTAATATCTATCTGCTTGTCTAATAATTCATCACAAAACTTTTCCAGAGTCTTTGGATGTATTGCTTCGTCCACTAGATGTAATATATCTGCATTATACTTATCCTTATATATTTTAATATCTTCGATAATCTTATCCATTTTCTTGCACCTAAAGTTTCCATCATATCCATAATCATGATCACAAAAAGAACATTTTCCCCAATAGCAGCTTCTGGATAAATAATATGGTAAAACAATTTTCGGAATTAAATAATCTTTCATATTATACTTAGAAAAATCAGGTGCAGGTAATTTATTAATATCAAGCTTAAGCTTATTAATCTTATTAATTACAACTTTTTCTTCATGTTTGTTGTAGTAAATTAAATTACATACATCCTGTAAATTGCATTTATTATCGATTGCCAAAATTAATTTATAAAGATGCTCTTCCCCTTCAAAGGTAATAATATAATCAAATAATTCAAAAAGGACTTTAAACTCTTCATCTGTAAGTCCATCAAATAATTTTGAAAATACTGAACCACCTATTGTAATTTTAATAGATGGATTAATAGCTTTTATAAATTTACACAAAGTAAACACCGGCAACACTTGTTGAAATCCTATTAACGAAATTGCTATATGATTATATTGAGATATTTTTTCTTCAGAAATAAGCTGTGGAAACAAGTCCAAGTATAAATTACTTTTCTCATCTACTAGAAATTCTTTTATATTGTCCAAGCATAAATCTTCCTTATATTTCAAACTACCGACTTTATATTCTAAAGGGTAATATGCCTGGGAAACTATATAACAAGCGTATCTAATTACTTTTTTAGCATAAACATAATCCTCTATATTAAAGAAATTTTTTTCTCTCTTCATAATTTCAACGGCATTCTCTATATTATTTATTACACTCTTGCCCATTAATAACAGTTGTTCGTATTTATCGCCAAGCAATGAGGCTATAATATTTTCATTCAGTTCAATTCTATAAATACATTTCTCCATAAATTCTTTTGATAGCACTTTATTCATACATTTTGCATTTAAATCAATTATATCTGTTTCTATATTACGTTCATTTAAATATGCTGAAAGACAAGCTAAACTTAAGTATGGATGTGAAACACTCCAATGGGGAGGAAATATAAGTAAGGTTTTCAAAATTATCATTCCTTTCAATGTATCAGAATTTAATCAGTCGTTTATTACTAAAATATGCATAAGTTAAGCTTATATAAGAATATTTAAAGTAAATAAAAAAAGACTTCATCTGATATATAGAGTTTCATATTACAAGTTACTCAAAATATTTAAATGAATAATTAATAGGCATATTGTAATAATGTGTGAGTATCTTTAAAGACACTCACACATTAACTTTAGAAATATTCTAGCACTTATTTATAGTAATAAAGGAATTAGCTTCTTCGTCAACCATACAATCAAAATTCTGTTCTTGAATTATGTTTGACAATTCCTGTGAGTCAATTACTACCTTACCGTCTTCGATTTTCAGGTCATCCTTGCTGATTTGGATTTTCTTTTCCGCCATTTTTTTACTCCTCCCATTTTTTTATTCTATTATAGTTACTTACAATTAAATATGAAGTCATAATTGAATTGTAAGCTATAATGCATATTAAATAACTTTCATGCTCCCATCAATTACTTGAGCTATCGTTTCCAAAGTATACTTCATATGATAATAGAATGCTTATAAAACCAGTGCTATTTCACTATCTAGATCTTCATGTTTCAAGCCTTCTATATAACCTCTACCATTAAAATTTCAAAAGAGCTGCTACTTCATCTATGTCAAAATTCCCAATACCGGCAAACCCTAAATTATCGTCAATCAAGTATCCATTGGCAGTATTGACAACTGTATCAGTCTTAATTTTCTTAAATTGCCTTATTTCATGCTCCAGCGAAAATACTTGCCCACTCACTGAATACCTGGCTAAATATTTTAAATGTGATGTCAGTTCATTTATATCCAATATGGTTTTAGTCTCTAATATTTTTTTTGCTCTTTGTATCTCCTTTTCTCTAAATCCTTTTGCTTTAACATTATTTAGCTCGTCCATTATTATTTTCACTACTTCACCTACTGAATTGTTATTACATACTGCGGTAAATCCTAAAGTTCCTCTATTTTCATAAAATGCTGCAAATGATCCTACATTATAAGCAAGACCTCTTTTCACTCTTATTTCTTTAACTAGTCGTGATTCTAAACTTGTATCACCTAAAATTTTAGAAATTACTTCCACATCAAATCTTTCTTTATTTCTATATGACGGCGACCTAAATCCTATTGAAATAACCGCATTGCTTGTATTGTTAGCATTATAGTATATACCGGCTTCACTGTTTATAACTTCTTCATAATAATTAGTTTCATCATCCTTCCATCTTAAAAAATTTTCTTCGATTATTGATAATGTGTTAGCATAATCTATATCACCAACCACAATCAAGCATGCATTTTCAGGTGTATATGCCGATGCTATTAATTGCTGCAATTGTTCTAAATCAGTAGCTTTAATTTTTTCAATATCTCCAACAATAATTTTTCCAACGCCTACATTCCCCCATATAGCTTGGCTTGTTCTTTCTTTTATTTGATTAAATGAGGAATAAAACGACATTGCTTCCTGTATAACAACTTTTTTCTCATTATCTACATTATTTATTTTAAAATTTCTATTATCTATCATAATTGTGGCCAAAGCACTTATACACTTATCTAGCATATTTGATAATCCTGTAAAATAGTAAGATGTAGTCTCCTTAGTAGTGCCAGCATTATATAAAACGCCATAGGAAGTGACTTCACTAATTATCTGTCTATAGCGTTCATTTTCACTAGCGTTGTTAACCATTAAATGTTCAATTAAATGTGATAAGCCGCTAGTATCCTTATTTTCATGTTTACTACCCTGTTTTACCCAAATTCCACATGACATAGTTCTAGAAAAAGGAATCTTATGCATTATTACTCTCAGTCCATTTTCTAAATAAACATTTAATATATCATACAAATTTAATCCCTCACTTCTATCACTATTTTTATCTACCTCAAGCTGCTTATAACAATATGATTAACTAAAAAAGCTGACGGTAATTCATTATATATTGCTATACTCCTTTGCTTTTCATTACCGCTCCAAATCCCGAAAAGTAATACAAAAACATTGCCAGTTTAACCTCTTTTGAACTTCCATACTTTGCCCAACCTATTTCATTATACAAAGTATCCTCAAGTGTGCTAATGAGATTTATCAAGCTATTTTTCCTACTGTACGGACTATTCTTATAATTAAAACTATATTCAATAGATAAATCATTTTGAATTGGTAATGGATTAATATTAAAGGCTTCGGGATTCTTTAATATGCTTGTCCCTTGAAATAGTGCAAACTTATTTACCCAAAATGCATTGTCTTCATGTCCTCTTAATGTATCAATTAAAAAATCCACTGTTTGTTTGAGATCACAAATCTCTTCACCTGGAAAACCTGCAATTATAGTTATATGTACCTTTATGCCTTCATTAATTACATCCTTTATTATTGATTTCATAGTCTCACTTTTCATAGTTATAGGATACTTATTCATAAGTTTTAGAACTCTTTCAGATGTAGACTCTAACCCAAACAGAATCTCATAACAACCGGATTTTTTCATTAGGCTTATGAGTTCCTTTGTAAAAGCGGATTCCAATCTACATCTACAAGCCCATTTTAATTCTATCCCTCTTTCTATTACTGCTTTTGAGAACTCCTCAATTTGCTTTGGATGGACCGCTTCGTCAGAAAAATAAATTATTTTATATCCGGATTTAACAAAATCCTCAATTCTATCCACTACACTATTATGTTCATTGCTCTGCTCATTTATATATTTATATTTGCTGTTTTGCGAGCAAAATGTGCATCTACTCCAATAGCAACCATTTGCATTAAATCTTGTAGACAATATGGGTGTTTTGGTAAATGAATTAACATAAGGAAATATATAATTATTGCAAAAACTGCTTTTTTTCTTATCAAATCGGCTCATATCAATAAAGCCCCTAAATTGCTTTCCAAGTTCAATATTATTAATTAAGCAGTTTATTACACTATCTTTTTCTTCTTTATAGGTAATTATAGTATCAAAAATACTCGAAAGAGTATTTGAATTTTCAAATTTATCTTTGAAATGACTTAATGAGAAATTTTCATATCCGTGGTCCGCAAGGCACACATGCATATTTTTATTTATTTTTCTCAGAAAAACAACCGCAATTAATGCTGTTAATAAATCCTCATATGACGTAATCTGAACTAATAATAAGTCTATGTTGTGTTGTATACTTCTTAAAGATCTTTCTACTAGTTTGGATAAAAAAGTGACTTTACCACAATAATCCATTAAAACTTTACTATCGTAATAATCTAAATTTTTAACATGTATAGGAGATATTAGGCTAATATTAATCTCACATTGCAGGTTATTTAATAGATCTATATATTCACTAAGCTCTGACACTACTTCAATAAAGTCTTTCTTAGTCCTTATACAATTGACAGTCTTTAGCCTTGATATAGTGGATGTAATCTCTTTCACTTTATTACACAAACTTACGTTAAAACTATTTGCAACCATTAAATCCTGGATTTCATCTGAAAATAATACATTCCAAAACTCATTGTTTGAATTATAATACTGTACATCATTGCCTTTCAGTTGTGCGTTTCCAAACCATTCACCAGGATCCCTAATCACTGAGGGAATATTACCTGGAGGTACAAGGTATGTAATATTCATACATATCACCCCGATTGTGACATAATAGCCTTTGCTATCAACAAATTTATTAATTATATACTGTTGTTGATGCGGAAATTTTCTCCGCAATTCCCGCATCTTTAATACTGTATGGTTTATGTTCTTCTTTCATATTACTCGCTTATAGTAATTCCGATTATTCTGGAGTTTGAACTCATTGCATTACTTTCCTCATTATCATTTATTTCCATAGATTCTTCCATGCAATCACCTGTCTTTTCTTCATCAAATTCATTAAAGCATTTAACACTTTTATCTTCCATACTATTTCCTCCATATATCAAGTTATTATTTTTGATTTACTTCATTAATAGGACTTAAATCTATATGTGTTGAATATCTATGGATTAATCTTTGTTGTGAATATTTCATAGCCTATACCATTACTTTCTTCACAAGAGTCTATATCTACTATTGTACTATTTATCTCCATTTCATCTACTTTTGTGCCACTCTCATCATCTGATAATATGCTTTTTGCTACTTGCTCTTCATTCTGATCATTTAAATTATCTTCCATTGCAATCACCTCCTTCTAAAATTGTTATTTATAAGGCGAAAGAACGCTTATAAATGCATATGTTTCGTCGGCTGATAGGTTTTCTAATGACTGAAACCTATCAAACAATGCTTCAAGCTCCTTTTTGAATTTTGTCATAGTTTCTTCATCAGCTTTGATAAAATATGCTTTAATCTTATGAGGCTTTTCTTGAGATTTGCTCACATCTTTTACTGCTTTCCTCGTCAAATTAGCAAAATGCTGCGCAGATAACTCAATATCAAGATCTTCGTTGTTTGATCCCTTTCCTTTTAGATAGTTAAGTATCTCCACATTTGAAGATGCAAGTTCATAGCTTTTTTCTATTTTTCCATCATAAACTTTTACATTAGCAACCTTAACAAGATTTGATCCAATCAATCTAGTTAGATATAACTGTATAGAAAATGACGGTACATTAAGTTCTTTTGATAATTCTTTTACAGTTTTTGAACCGGATAACAGTGAAATTAATATTTCAACAACTTTACCGTTTAAAATGTCATGTTTTACATCATCATCTTCACTAATTAATGACATATCATAGATACAAGGCATATCTGCCATAATCATAACCTCCCTTCTAAAATTTCAGTATCGATATAATCTCATCTATAT
>JAEZDX010000494.1 GCA_023417975.1 Bacillota bacterium | reverse complement strand
TCATCACTCAGCTCAAGAGACTGCCTTAATTTATTGATATCTTCCTCATTCATTCCAACCCCATTGTCCTCAACGGAAATAATAACTCTTTCATTTTCTACAATACCTTTAATAACTATTTTCCGATCGTTCTTCTTAATTTCAAGTCCATGATATATTGAATTCTCTACCACAGGTTGAAGTATGAACTTCGGAACAATCATTTTCAAGAGGTTGTCAGGTATTTCTATGTTAAGTTCGAATATGTATTTATATCTTATGTTTTGCAGGTTTATGTATCGTCTAATATAGTTGAGTTCATCTTCCAGCGGTATAAACTCCTTATTTATATGAGCGCTTGTCCTCAAAAGACCGCTCAATTCCTCAATCATATATGCCGTTTCATCATCTTTATTTATAACAGCCTTCATTCTGATACCGTCCAGCGTGTTATATAGGAAATGTGGATTTATCTGTCCCTGCAGTACCATCATTTCCGCCTCCTTTTTCTTAACCTCCATATCCGCATTTTGCTTTATCAGTATTTTTATTTTCTCTGTCATATTGTTGAAGCCCTTTGCTAAAACCGCTATTTCATCATGAGACTTGATAACTACTTTTGTATCTAGTTCTCCGGCTTCAATGTTTTTCATTCCCTTCAAAAGCTTTTTTACAGACCTTGTAATTGCAAAAGATATGATTATAGAGAAAGCAAACGCCAGAATGCTACATATAGCAGTAAGTATGGCTGACGCTGTATTTATTACTTTCAAGTCTTTCAGCAGTATCTTTTCAGGCACTATAAAAGCCACGAATAGCCCGGTATAATCTGACCTTACATAATTAATAACCTTCGTATCCCTACTAGGATGAATGATTATTGTTCCCGATGAATGGTTCAGAGAAGCTGCTATTTCAGATATTTCATCCTGCTTAATGTTAATGCCTGTGTTGTACACCGGCGTCTTGTTTTTATCGAATATTATAATGCTGTTATCTTCAAGTTCTCTTTTTTTACATATTTCATCCAGTATATTTGCTCTCCTGTCAATCTTTATCAAGCCTAAAACATTATTATCGGAATAAGTTCTGATTTTCCTCACAACTGAAAATACTTCATACCCGTAATTTATTTCATTGAGGTGTGGAGGTATAACAAGGAATACATCATCACTCCTGCTAAAGCTTTTATACCATTCGTCATTCTTCATATCATAGTTGGGCGGAACATAACTGTCCGCACCCATTACAAAAAGTTCACCGTCTTTATTTGAAAGTATAATTTTATCTATATCTCTGCGAAAATTCAGCATTCGTTTCAAAAATACTTTTGTATACTGATACTCATTAGAGTCACTTTTATTACTTATTCCGCTAATGGATAAGCTATTTAACAAAGCTTGATCGGATAATGCTGTTTGGGTAAGCCTGTCCAGTTCATCAAAAGTTTTATCGATTTCAGTATTAATTTTATCTACTATAAGCTGGGAATATTTTAGTGAGTTGTTTGTAATTATCTTTGAGGCATAATTATAACTTATTCTTTGAAGCGTTAGAACAATTAAAAGAATTAAGAATGTATATGTAATGATGAGCTTTAATTTGATACTCATAAAATTAACCGGATTAAATCTTGTAAAGAATTCTCGTCTTATAAAAGTACATTTTTTAAACATAAAAAATACCCCAACAATAAATTTCACATCATTATAAACGTTTTCTTTAAACTTTATTTGAATTGCTTTATTATCATAGACTTTTCCTCCGAATTGCCTTCTGTATAAAAATCCTGAAGAAAAAATATCCAATCATTCATATTTTATACGAAGAAAGAAATTAATTCAATGAGTTTATATTTAAGCTATAATGCACCGTCCATATGCAGATGTCCATTTCTGGATGAGCCACGTCTGAAAAGATTTTATATTTAATTTCTCATTGTCTAATAACTTGACATACAATTGTCAGGTTATGTTCTTTATAATATTATTGAGGTGATTATATGCATATAGACAGACTGTTTCAAATTATTTATATTTTACTTAGTAAGAAATCCATAACCGCCAAAGAACTGGCAGAACGCTTTGAGGTATCGGTAAGAACTATTTACCGAGATATTGACACATTATCTTCCGCAGGCATACCCATCTATGCAAGTCAGGGAAAGGGTGGGGGTATCTCTTTACTGGATGATTATATACTGAACAAGTCTCTCCTATCAGACAGAGAACAAAACGAGATTATATATGCATTGCAAAGCCTAGCAATAACCACTACCCCGAAGGCAGCTAAAGTACTTGCTAAATTGAGAAGTCTATTTAATAAAAACGAAACAAACTGGATTGAGGTAGATTTTAGCCCTTGGGGAAGCGGTGTAGATAGCTCAAGTGAATTTGCCATTATAAAAGAAGCTATCCTAAGTCATGGAATCATTACCTTCAAATATATTAGTTCATCTGGCGAAAAAAGCATCCGAAGGGTCGAACCTATGAAATTGATTTTTAAAGTAAATGCTTGGTACCTTCAAGCCTTTTGTCTAACTAAAAACAAATATAGGACCTTCAAAATCACACGTATGTCCGATGTCTTGATGTCAGCCGAGTCTTTTCCTGAAAGAAACTTCAAAGAATTTTTGGAAAAAAGTAAGGCTCAAGAGAATCAAAAGTGGATTGACATATGTTTGCATATATCCGCTAATGGAGCTTACCGAGTATACGATGAATTTGACGAGAGTGAAATTACAAAAAATAGTGACGGTTCCTTTACTGTTAATACTTCAATGCCGGATGGAGAATGGATATATAATTATCTATTTTCATATGGTACGCTGCTTGAAGTAAAAAAGCCTCAAGTCACTAGATTGGAGATGAAAAATCGAATTGATATCATGAAAAATAAATATTAATGCTTAACTTGACGCGCTGTTGTCAAGTTTTTCTCTTTATAATAATATTTGTACAATATGACAACATCATTATATAAGGAGGAATAGAAAATGATTGTAAACAATGTATTATTAAAGCTAAAAAATCCTAGTACAGATTTAAGCAAGGTACAATCTTCCTTAATCAGTATGAAAGGAAACATTGATGTCCTTAAAGATATCCAAGTTGAAAAAAATATACGGTTTGAAGGTGGAGCTTACGATATATTATTAATTACGAAGTTTTCATCTATGGAAGCTTTGGATGCATATCTCATACATCCCGTACATTTGGAAGTTTCAAAATTTGTAGGTAGTGCCGTGGATACGTTAGCCTCTCTATGTTATGAAATAAAATAACTAAGCATGTCACATACTAAATAAAACTCAAAGGAGGTTTCGGTATTGGACAATTTCAACAATATAACAGTTGATCCAAAGGAACTGGCCGGCAAACGTGTTCTTGTTACAGGCGGTACTAAGGGGGGAATGGGCGAAGCAATCGTAAAGCGTCTTGCAAAAGCTGGGGCTGTGGTCATAACAACAGCTCGAACTACACCAGATGAATTAAAGAAATCCGATTTATTTATCCAGGCTGATATAAGCACACCGGAGGGCACCACAAAAATTGTGCAGCATATACTTGAACATTTTGGGGGTGTAGATATCCTCGTCAACAATGTGGGAGGCTCTTCCACCCCCACCGGTGGTGTTCTTAAGCAAACAGATGCAGACTGGCAGCGCACCTTTGATACCAATTTATTCGCTGCTGTCCGACTGGATCGTGGTTTGCTGCCGCCAATGCTTAAAAAAGGGTGTGGCGTTATTATTCACATTACTTCTATACAGCGGCGCTTTCCCGGGGAAAATACAATGGCGTATTCTGCAGCCAAAGCTGCTCTTGCAAATTATAGTAAAGCCCTGGCAACGGAGCTTGCACCCAAGGGCATTCGTGTTAACAGCGTAGCTCCCGGCTTCACGGAAACAAAAGCAGCTGAAAGATTAATAGAACGAATGACAGTGGAGCGTGGATGTGATTATAATACCGCTCGACAGGCTTTGATGGACTCGCTAGGAGGTATCCCAATAGGACGAACAGCCCGACCTGAAGAAGTAGCAGAACTCGTTGCTTTTCTGGTATCTGACCGTGCCTCTTACATTGTCGGTGCTGAACATACAATTGACGGCGGTATTGTACGCACATTATAATGGAAGTCCAGAACTACTAAATGTGGTAAGCGCTTGCAGTCCATCCTATAAAATAAATGTCGTACAGTGGAAACAGACACTTTGTTCTATATATCAGAATAAAAAAGAGGCTTTGTTGTGTCATCATATTCGTGACAAAACTGAGTCTCTTCTTTCTATATTTACTCAGTTACACCTATGTCATATTTTTCCCTCTTATCCAACAAATTTGAGAAGTTCTTTCTTAAAATTTGAAAGAAGCTGCTTCACATCTTCTTCAAGAACCTCAGGTTCACAAAAACCAACAGTAAAAGTGAGCTTATTTTGATATGTACTGGCTCCCAGCATAAAGCTTGGCGCTTTAAAAACAGGTGTTACCATATAAGCATCCTGCGCCGTTATGTCGCCAAAATAAAGCGGTTCCTGTGAAATCAAACCAAAATTAGATAAATTGATAGTGGACTTTCCCCAACGAACCGACTCCTCCCAGGCTGTTCTAATGGATGCGGCGGCTGCTTTAAAATCCATACCTGCCAGCATCTCTACTAAAACTGCACTGTGGAGGCCCCATTCTTCTTTCTTTATTTTATTCATCTCACCCGAAACACGAAACAGTGTAGCTTCATTGTTTTCCTCTTTCCTTGATATTCTGTGATTTAAAATTCCCGAAAGATTACAGATTGCTGCTGCCTTATTCCCTTTAAGATATTTACGCAAATCCGTAGTAACACATATTTCCATCGGTCGGTCAAAGTCAGGATTAATGATTGTAAATAATGCTCTATAATAAGCTGTTAGTATTAAATCATTGAGTGTCACCTTTTTTTCTTTCGCATATAAAACAAGTTCACTCATCTCACTGCCGATAAGATGAAGAATAGAATAGTTAAAGCTTTCAACATCGCTTTGTTTGTTTGAAAATGCCCAGGTTGGTTTTAACTCAGTCAAATGTGGATTTATAAGTGTAAGGGGATTTAAAATTCCGAGATTTTCAAAGATTTGACTACCGCTGCGATTGGAATTATGATTGATTTCCGGATAAAAATTTGGATTCTTAGTGAGCTGTGTATATATTTCCTTAAGTAAATGCAAATAATCTTTTGCACCTCCGCCATCACTGCACGAATGATTTATTTTTATGCAAAGCACATCATTTTTAATAGAACGCAGCAGATATACTTCCAGTTGGTAATTTTCCGATTCAAAAGGCTTACATAAAATAGTATGTAATATTTCATCCGACTTTTCAGTTTCAATTAACTTGCACCAAGGAATCTTATCCAAACTTTTGTGCCTTCTCCATATGGGTTTGTTTTCACTTATAACAAACTCGCAGCCTAAAATAGGTTCTGCATCCACGGATAATCGAACTGCTCTTTTAAGATACTCAAAATCTATTCTTCCTTCAAAGCTCAGTACTATCTGTATCTGTTCATTTTCATTCCACAGATGTCCTATATAGTTTGCCATATCTTGCCCATTCACAGACATTTCTGTTTGTATTTGATTATTCACTCTATCCCTCCTCTTTTTATTTTCTGTATTTAGCTAAAAATCGTTCCACATGCTTCGTGATTTTTTCATTCATAATATCTTTAATATCCTGAGAAATGGTGTCTGTTACAAGATAGCGGTGAAACCAATATACAATTGGTGAGTAATACTCCATCACCAGCTCGTCCAAGTCCATTTCTTTAAGAAAATCAATTTTAATCATCCACTCAAGCAATTGCCTTTGACCTTCCAGCGCCTTATCAAATAAAATCTCATGGTAAATCTTTGCCGCCTCTTCATTTGTACTTTGTTCTATAACCAGCATACAGATAAATTTATTAATTTTATCCTCCATAAGATAATCATTTACATATGTTTTACAGGAAAATAGAAACTCTTCCTCTGTTACAGTTTTTGACTCAGATATTTGCTTATAGTAAGACAAAGCCATTTCATTTGTTACATGAATAAAGTACTGGCATAACATTTTAAAAATATCCTGTTTATTTTTAAAATGATTATAAACAGAGCTTTCTTTGATGCCCACTTCCTTGCAAATATCCCGAATGGAAACCCCACTATATCCTTTCTTTGAAAACAAATTAAGTGCAACGTCCAAAATTATTTCTCTCGTATTGATTTTTCTACTCATTCTTCTACCTCTTTAATATATAATAAAGCTAACAGTCGTAGTTTTATTATAATTAACGACTGTTAGCTTGTCAACATTATACATTCTGAAAAGATTTAAACCAGGCGATATCTATCAAAAAGGAACTGAACATTACATTAAAAGTTCCCCTCGTGATATTTTAATTTTTTAAGATATATTAATCTATCCCAATCACTTTACTTCGTCGTTCCATCAGAACTACATCGTGCCATTCTCCATTACCCATTTTAGCTATTTTTTCTCTTATTCCAATTTCTCTAAATCCGCATTTTTTATGCATTGTTAAACTTGCTGCGTTTTCTCTAATTATACCGGAGTGTAAAGTCCAAATTCCATTTTTTTCAGATTGCTTTATTAATTCATTCATAATAGCCGTTCCTATTCCCTGTCCTTTATGTTCTTGACTAATGTAAATACTTACCTCTGTCACACCTTCATAGCAGCATCTGCTTGATATTGGACTTAAAGCTGCCCATCCTAATACTTTATCACTTGAACGTGCCACTAATCGGCATATGTTAAGATGTCCTTTATCCCAATTCTCCCAAGACGGAACCTCAGTCTGAAAGGTTGCAAGGCCTGTACTTATACCTTCCAAATAAATCTCTTTTAGCTGCTCCCAATCTGACACTTTCATTTCTTCAAGTATATATTCCATTGTTATACCTCATTTCAATATAATTTATACTCTTTAAGATATCTTATTTTTCTCCGTATGCCGCAAAAATACTAATGCTTGCACTTTCACATCCACAGCTTGAAGATGAGCAACAATTTCCTCCTGCGCAATCAATTACAACATTCTTTAAGCCTGCTGATAGAAACCACTGTTCAACATCCTCGCGTTTAAAACCAAGCCATCTGTCCTGCTGTTCAGTTCTTAGGAATTCGTAGTTATGTTCATCCAAATCTGTAATAACAAGTTTACCCTCCGGTTTCAGTATTCTTACCATTTCTTTTATAGCTGCTGATGGATCCTCTACATGATGAAGGTACATATTTGCCATGGCATAGTCAACTGAATCACTATCTATGGGTAGATTTTCAGCCTCTCCCTGCCGGTAATCTACTCCTTCAAATTCTTTGAATTTCTGCCTCATCTGTGCCGGCATTTCTGTAGACTGATCAACAGCAATAACCTTCAATCCCTTTTGAAGCAGTCCTTCTGTTACAAATCCTGTTCCTGCCCCTATATCAGCTGACAACTGCCCGCCTTTTACAGCCGCCATGTCATAGGCTTTCTCCCTGACTGCCTCTGAAAAGAATCCCTTTCGCTTTGTATCCCATTGGTCTGCCACCTCTTTGAAGTATATTTTACTACTCATCTATATCCACTCCTTTACCCTCCAACTTTAATAAAACTTCAATAATTTCTGATGCAGAGAAAACTGTATGAGCAAAATTGACCCCATTTGAAAAACACTGTTTAGAACACTCTGATTTCTTCATATCATAATACTTCTCATATTTTAATTGGATCTAACAGCAAAAATTATATTTCTTCAGTATATTCTGTCTGCATTCTGCATTGCAAAATTCATTCATCACTTTTTCCTTGCTTTCACCTTCTAAAAAGCCTACTGCTACAATAGCAGTAATGAGCATTACTCCAATTAACAACATATTTTTCCCTCCTTACTTCTTTGCTTTGATATAAGCTCCTGCAAACGCTCCATCAACAACTTCAAGATCAACATTCTTAACTACATCTTCAAGATTTTTATCTTGAAGAAAGGTACTTTCAATTATAGATTTTGTATATAGATGTTCTGGCACTACTTCAATATCCTTAAAGCCTACCTTTGTAAGGATTTCTTTATACTCTTCTGTAGTCAATGTTCCGCCTAGACATCCACACCACATTCCGGCTTGAGCTCTCAGTTTTGAAGGTATTTCTTTCATTGTAATAATATCTGCAATAGCTAACCTTCCTCCACTCTTTAAAACTCTGTAGGCTTCAGATAATGCCTTTTCTTTGTCTTCAGAAAGATTAATTACACAGTTTGACATGACAACATCAATAAGCTCATCTTTTAAAGGTATATCTTCGATATATCCCTTTAAAAAGTCAACATTTGTTACGCCCATTTTCAACTTGTTTTGATTCGCTAGTTTCAACATTTCATCTGTCATATCCAAACCATAAACTCTTCCAGTTACTCCTACATATTTTGCAGACATCAGTACGTTGATGCCGCCGCCGCTTCCCAAATCAAGCACTGTTTCCCCTTCCTTAAGTTCTGCAAAAACTACAGGATTGGCACACCCTAAAGACGCTTTAATTGCTTCCTGCGGCAAATCACTTAAGCTTTCTCCTTCATAAATTAACGAGGTTTTACTCACATTATCACAACAGGATGATACGGAGCAGCAGTTTTCCGAACTTCCATTGTTTACCTTATTTGCTATATCACCATAGTATTTTTTCACATTACCTTTAATATCAAAATCCATTTATAGTCCTCCTTTAATTTATAGATCCGGAAATTTATTATCTAATTTACCGAATCTTTATTCGCAGCATCCATCTTCGTCAATTGCATTAAGGAAAATTTTCACGCTTTTCATTACCTGCAATCTCTTACCTTCTAGAATTCTTTCAAAAATCCTTGTATCTAATTTTCTCTAAGATTCCAAGCTTTCTTTCAGGTATTCTTATCATTTCTCTTAATTGTTTTAAGTTTTGAGCTAAGTTCATAATAAATTATCTGTTGCAATTATTGTATCACTCAATAGTTCGAATATGCAACTATTTTTTCTATTTTTTACTCAGAATATCTCAACTTTATTTAGTTTGTTTTTTATAGAAATGTTAAAATCATATTGTTTTCGATATATGGCTGCATTTACTAGTACATGCTCCATATTCTATACAACTTTCATAGTTTATAACAGGATATCAGGTTTTTGATATTCATTTTACTTCCTTTGAATTTTATTAATTATCTACTCAGAAAGATATCCTTGTATGCTACTTACTAGTATTTGTCAACAAAAATAAAACATCATTCGCAATAATAGCAAAATGATGTTTTATTTCAATAGTTTATTATCAAACTGTTCGTTCAGCAGTTAAGTCAAGTTCATTATTTTGAATTCTTTTCGCCAAATCCTTAACCTTTTCCTCAATGGCCTTAGCTGTCTTTATAAATTCCTCATCAGATTTTCCTGAAGGACCGTCCAAGCCCCAATCCTCTTCATGCCTTGAAGGTAAGAATGGACACACAACATTGCACCCCATCTTTACTACAATATCAACCTCATGAATATCATCAAAAAGTTTGGACTTCTGAGTTTCATTCATATCTATATTGTATAACTACTTAATGATTCTTACTGCATCCTGATTTATATGCGGCCTTAATTCTGTGCCAGCTGAATAGGCATCAAAGACATCTGAAGCATAAAGCTTTCCAAGAGCCTCTGCCATTTGAGATCTGCAGGAATTGTGTACACATATAAATGCTACTTTTGGTTTCATCCTTATCTCCTCCATCTTCTTATTAATTTATCCCAATTGAATGCTTCCTTCACATAGCGACTCTTCTTCTTATCTATAAATAACACAATAAAGTCTTTTTAAGGATTTTTACCAAGTCTGGTATGATATTATATTTTCTTTAGCCAAAAGAATAGTATCAAACAAAACCAAAGAATAGAACATGCCTTTTCTGCTAAAGCCGAGTGCATTTCATTGCCTTACCCATACCAACTATCATCAGCTTGTGGCTTTCTGATTCAAATCTGCAGATCTCATATTCTCGTATGAATAGCTGCCAATTAGTAAAGTTATGATTTTTCTCACCTTTTTTGATTTCCGCACGGACTTATTCGATTAACCATCTAGGGTATCCCCCTGATAAGAAATATCAATCCTACGTCTTTCTAAAATATGTGAGATATTTGGAAGTTCCCTATAAAACCTGTCACACCAAGAAGGTTAATTGCTTTTTGAGAAATTTACTGTTCATTTTTCATATTTTGCTCTCTTAAGGCTTGTTCATTTTCCATAAACAACTTCAATGCTTCTTTAGAAATTAAACTTGAATCAAAAGCTCTCCATTTTTCTAAATCTTCAACAAATTCTTCACTAAAAAATGCATTTGATAGTCTTTTGATAATCAAATATGCTGCATATGGATGTGCAAGAGACATATCATTCTTCGATTGATTAATAAAAGTTCCTAATTTGTCAAATGTATCAGGATAGTAAATTAACTCTACAAGTTTTGCTCGATATTCTAAACTTGCCTGCTCCAAATTCGGATACTTAGCATAATCACTTAGATGCTGCGCTTCATGCTTTAGAAACCAAATCTGAAAATCCGCAGAGTGTATATCTATTGCCTTATTACCAGCATCCACATAATAAATACCTTCTTCTTTAGCCCATCCACCTGCATAATGTTTTCCAAAGGTTGCAAAATGTAGCCAACTCAACATTAGAAACTCTGAAATAAAAAATACTGTTAACTTCTGATTGCCGCAGGGTAGTTCTACATAGAAATCCTCTCTTCTTGTTTTTTTCCAGATATAAGGGCCCATATAAGGTGTAGTTCTACCGCCTAAAAAGGTATAACCTTTTTCACTAAAGATTCCTTCAAATTTTGTTTCAATTGCATCTAAATCTGTATCCTCATTAATCATAAGAATCTTTGCCAAACTAACAGTCAGCTGCTTTTCAGCCTTTTGTGCATCATTATTTGTCAATACAGCTACATAGTATTTGTAATAACATTTCAAGACCTCTATAATCAAAGTATCTTCTGAGTCAATTTTGAGAACTTCATCTTGAATAATAAATCTATGTATATACTTTTGTTCTAACTCCAAAATATCTTCACTTTTATTCTCAAGAGACTTTAAATAATCAATAACTTCAAGAATATTTCCCTGTAGACACTTTGCCTGGAATTTTTTAACATCCATATTTTATCTTGTATGATGTTTTTAGAAGCAAAACATCATTACCTCCATTCTTTTTTAAATACTCGGCATCTAATAAATTCACCGTCTCCAAAATTTTCTTTTCATTAATTTAATCTATACATATCTTTGGAAGAGGAATCTACCTTATCTATATATAATTATAGCAGTTTCAATAAACTAATAAAGCTTATTAACACAGCTCTACCAGTAGGAGTAACTTTATTTAGTCATTTTCGATGTAATAACCAAGTAAACTCCACCTGCCCTTTAATTCATATTCCTTCATAAAGTGTACTATCTTGAAATGATATAAAAAGCAAAAAACGTCTAGTAACCTCAGACGGTTGCCTAGACGATCTACTTACAAGCTTACTACACTCCCCGTGGTTAATTCCACTTCCGTCAGTAACGCAGTTTATATTTCAAATATACCATAATAGATTTAATAGATAAAGCAAATATCAAAATTAGTGTTTACAAATTTAAGGGTCATATATTTGCAATAAATACAATATAGATTTTTATTTAACTTATAAACATTATTTTGTTAAAAGGCATACAACCTCACAATGTGCCGTTTGGGGAAACATATCTACCGGCTGCACTTCCATAGTTTTGTAGCCTAGGTTCTCCAATATGGCTAAATCCCTAGCCAGTGTAGAGGGATCGCAGGACACATAAACAATTTTGCTTGGCGACATCTTTCCCATAGCATGAAGTAAGGAGCTCTCACAGCCCTTTCTTGGAGGGTCAACAACAACTACATCGGCCTTTACTCCTTTTGCAATTAAATCAGGGATGACTTCTTCGGCTTTTCCTACAAAGAATTCTGCATTACTTATTCCATTAAGTTCAGCATTTTTCTTTGCGTTTTCTATAGCCTCTGGTATTATTTCAACACCGTATACCTTCTTAGCCTTCTTTGACAGAAAAAGAGAAATGGTTCCAGTACCACAGTAGGCATCGAATACTACTTCATTGCCATTCAATCCGGCATACTCCAGTGCCTTGTTGTATAAAACCTCTGTTTGGACGGGATTAACCTGAAAAAATGATAATGGTGAGATGTAAAACTTGAATTCCCCGATATAATCCGTAATCGTATCCGCTCCCCATAGTGTTATATTTTCCAGGCCTAATACCACATTG
>JAEZDX010000444.1 GCA_023417975.1 Bacillota bacterium | reverse complement strand
CCATCGGAGCTGTTTTCTGCAATTGTATCTACTGTTGCTCTAATAACTTCCTATTCGTCAAGCTTCTCTGAATCTCTTCCAACTATGTATGAAGTAAGCTTCCTTGCGTTGACCATATCGTTATTTTCCAAAGCCAAATATACCTTCATGCTTTCATCTCTCAAACATCTTGCTGCAATAGTTGTCCATAGAAAAAGCGTATTAAGTACATGAAATATAATTTTCACAGGCCAGACAAAATAAAGTAGTGCTGCCGGAACCAAGAAACATAAAGATGTCACAATTAAAACCATGACTCCGCCAAGATATTTAAGCTGTTTTTGATTTTTAGCAATTAATCTTACTTTAAGCTCAATTGCTTTTATCAGCTTCCCTATAAAGATTACCGGATGCGGCAGCCAATACGGATCTCCAAGTATGAGGTCTATTATTACCGCTGCCAAAATATCAATTGAATTTATAAGTATAAATTGTGCCATGCTATTTCAAACCCATTATTTCGTAAATTTTATTCATATCCAAGGCCTCTCTTACAATATTTGCAAGCTTATTTAATTCTTCCTCTCTAACACCCTCGTATATTGGAGATTTTTTTAGCGGTATAGATTTCTTTGTTCTGATTTTGTTAAGCACATACTCTCTGAATTCAGTGGAATCCAGCACGCCATGAATATAAGTCCCGAAAATAGTTTCCTCCTCGTTGAATAGTCCGTCAACTTTACTTGCCTCTTCGCCATTTTCTCTTTCTATAGTAATAAGAGAACTGCCCTGATCCTTTACTATTGTTCTTCCCATATGAATCTCATAGCCATATATGCTGCCATTAAAATCAGGCAGGTTTACATATCCCTCTACTCTTGTCATTACCTTTTCACTTTCAATAATTGTGGAGGTATTTAATAGTCCCATACCCTTTATACTTCCTAGGTCGCTCTCCATATATAAAGGATCCTTTATTTCCTCCCCCAGCATCTGATATCCGCCGCAAATTCCAAGGATTATTCCGCTTTTGCTGTAATTCAGTACTTCTTCTTCCAGACCTGAATTCCTTATAGCCCTCAAATCCTCTATAGTATTTTTACTTCCGGGCAATATAAGCAAATCCGGCTTACCGAACTCCTCTTTGTTCTCAATATACCTAACGCTTACGTCTTCCTCACATTTTAAACAATCTACATCCGTGAAATTGGATATATGCGGCAACCTTATTATGGCAACATCTATAGGTGCTATAACTTTCTTATTTATTACCGTCATTGCTCCGTCTTCATCCTCCAGAAGCAGGTTAAAATACGGTATAACACCAAGATTAGGTCTGTGAATAATGTCCTTCAACATATCAATTCCAGGTATGAGAAGACTAATATCGCCTCGAAACTTGTTAATTATAGTGCCTTTAACCCTTTCTTTCTCTTCCTCTGTCAAAAGCAGCATTGTACCTGCCAGTGAAGCAAAGACTCCTCCCTTATCTATATCACCTACAATAAGCACAGGTACATCAACAAGTTCAGCCATTCCCATATTAACGATATCCCTGTCTCTTAAGTTTATTTCCGCCGGACTGCCGGCACCTTCCATAACGATTATGTCAAACTTCTTTTCAAGTTCATGAAACTGTTCCTTAAGCATATCCTTGAACAACAGCTTCAAATTATGGTACTCTGCTGCTGTGTGGTTGTTATAAACCTTTCCGTTTACAACTACCTGGCACTTTGAATCTCCAGTTGGCTTTAATAGTATAGGGTTCATAAACACCTGCGGCTCCAAGCCTGCAGCATATGCCTGAAGTACTTGTGCTCTCCCCATCTCTTTGCCGTCTAAGGTTATATATGAATTTAAAGACATATTTTGAGACTTATAGGGGCATACGGAATACCCATCTTGTTTAAAAATCCTGCAAAGTGCTGCAACAACAAGACTTTTACCTACAGATGAGCCTGTGCCTTGAATCATTATTTTTGCCATGACCTACCTCCTCTCCTTTTAAAAATAAAAAGTGGCAGTACGCTTCTTAAACGTACTGCCACTAGAAATAACTCATAACCAAAAAAAGATACACTATCTCCTAAATAGTATGTGTTTACTCTAACAGGCCTTCCCTCCGAAAGCATATTAACAACATCAATTTAGGCAGGTCTCCTGGCTTATGAATCTTCCTCATCTTTTCCTTCCCCTATAAATAGAGTGGATATTAAAAGACTTGTCCTCAAATACAGTAGCGGGGGCTGCTGCGGGTTTCAACCGCATTCCCTTATCACCTTTTATATGCAAAACAGCTTAACATATAAAAGACACCTAAATGAAATATTAAGTTTTAATCAATTATAGAGTGTAATCCCTTAATTGTCAAATGAAATTAAAGTTAATTCACTATATGCTTGATATTATTATTAAGCTTACCATTGTTACTAACTCATTGTTTGCCCCTAAGTTGTCACCTGTAATTCCATTAATTTTTGAATTGCAAAACAAATTAAATAATATTGTCACCACTAATGCAGCGACTAATAGGACTATAGTTTTTAAAATATAATTCATGAAAAATCCAAGCATTAAAGTAAATGCCATATTAACAACCAGTTCCTTTAATGTTACCGTATTGATAAACAAATTTCCTGAACCCTTCTCTTTGGCTGTTTTTCCCACATAGCTAAGCAGCACAATGGATGCTCTGCTTATTACAGGTATTATTAATATACATAGTGACTTTGAACTGCTTGCAATCAGTAAATAACCTTCATATTTAATCAGTAAGTCCAATACTATACCTATACATGCAAAGGTGCCTATTCTGCTGTCTTTCATAATTTCTAGTATTTTATCC
>JAEZDX010000441.1 GCA_023417975.1 Bacillota bacterium | reverse complement strand
GTATAATGGAAATTCATCGCCAAGCTATGCTATAAATAAATGCAATAATGTACAACCATTCAATAGTAGAACTGAATACATAGCTCATGACAAAGTTTCAAGCTTTGAAGTAAATCAATATACAAGTACTACTAAATAATTAAGATAGAGATATAAACAAAACAGTTTAAAGATGTAAACATAATTGAATATAATAAATTATAGAGCTTTGATTGATTTCAAGGCTCTTTCTATTTTTGTAAGTGAGGGAATAGCTTGCACTTGTGTTATACATAGTAATGATAAGTATAACGAATATATAGATTATCACAGGGTAAAAGCTGTCATGGAGAGAGTATTTAATGAATTGGTTATTTACGTTTCACAGTTACCCAACAAATAGAGGTAGAGGAATCTATATCTTTTTTATCAATAAGATATAATGCAAAATAGTGATGTGATATAATTGGAAATATAGGGTATTTGTGCATTTTTAGTATCATAAATAAAATTTCAAGGGCAGTTTTAGTGAAAACTGGTGATTATGTAAATATGGTATATCGAGAGGTGACGAAATTGAAGGGAATGGATTCATTCATAGACTCTAGCAAAAAACTGTACGGATATATAGATGAGAGTGGGGGATTCGGATTTGATTTTGAAGAAGAAGGGGTATCGTCATATTATCTAATAACGGCCATACTAGTGGAGGAGAATTTAGCAGCATCTATAGAAAAAGAGGTAATGGAAGTTAGAAGCAATTTTTTTCAGAATGGTGAGATGAAATCCTCTAAAGTAGGAAAGAATCATCAACGAAGGATGTTAATTCTGGAGAATTTAAAAGGTCTAGATTTTAAGATATTAACTGTAGTGGTCGATAAAAGAAGAATTATTCTATCATGCGGGTTGAAGTATAAGAAATCATACATTAAATACTTAAATGGTCTACTTTACGAGGAGTTACACAATTACTTTCCTAAATTAGAACTTCATGCAGATGAACATGGAAGCAAGGAATTTATGGATGGATTTAAGAAATATCTTGCAAAGGAGCATATACCTAACCTACTTGGTGAATATGATTTTGGTTTTGGGAATAGTAAATCGGAAGTTTTAATTCAATTAGCGGATTTTATTTGCGGAACCATTGCTCTTGGATTTGAGAATGAAGGTTACAAAAAAGAAGATAGGGAATATATGGATATTTTACAAGATAAGTTGCTTCCGATTATATACTGGCCTTTTGAGCTAGAAGATTATGTGAAGAAATTAGATCAGTATAAAGGAAACACATTTGATAAGAATATAGCCTATAACAGTATTAAACTCGCAACCAAGTACATAGAAAGCAATACGAAGAGAAAAGATTCTGAAGTTCAAGAGAGGGTCTATGAATTAAAGAATTTCTTGAGTATGCTAATCTCCCAAGACCCCAATAAATATATATCTACAAAGGAAATAATCAATAATTTATTTGAATTGACGGGCAGGGACTACACCGCACATTACTTTAAAACCAGAATTATAGCAAAATTAAGAGACGCCGGTGTTCTAATATCCAGTACACAAAGTGGCTACAAGATTCCTATAAGAGAAAAAGAAATATTAGCATTTGTAAATCAGACAAGTTCCATGGTAAAACCAATGTTAGAGCGATTAAATATATGTCGCAACAGAGTTTTAAGTGCTACTGGAAATGATTTTGATGTTTTAGATTTCAGAGAGTTTGAATATCTGAAATTATTTTTGGATAGGGAGAAGTAAATGGAGGATTAGATTATCATGGAGAAAGGTTTAAAAGAGAAATAATACAATTTTGTAGTAGTTGTAGTTGAGTCATATCAAGGGTAATTTAGTCGATGCAGAAGTTGTAACTGCCAGTAAAATACTAAACGTAGCTTTAAATCAATATAATAAGTTTATTAAAGATAAAATTGATACTGAGCCATAATGGCTCTTTTTTCGTATGTTTAAGACAGCTGAAAGAAGAACATTGGGGTAACGGTTCCTCCTGTAAGAAAAGCAGCGGATCTGAAATTTCACTTAAAAAAGGAGAGCCGATAACCGTGAGTGCGATCTCACAGGCTATGGACTCCTCGTCTTTGCGTCTGGCTCTTTAAAAACTAAAACATTCAATTGTTTGACATTGATGAATGTTTCATGCCGCCAGCTGATTTGGTATTCAAGCTTTAGACAGTTTACGCTTCTGATACAATATTAATCCTGTGGAAAAATATATTACTGTAAGCAAAACAATCATAAATACATCGAAAACAACGTCTCCCAAGCCTGACCCATAATTTAAAATTTTATTGAATGCATTCACAGTATGAGTAAGCGGTAAAATATCCGTAATACCAAGCGAATGCCCGGAAATTGTTAACACGTTAATTTTGGAAAGGGGAAACATGCAGCCTGAAAAGAACATCAGTATAAAAAACGGAAAGCATCCAATGGTTAAAACATCAAAAATAGTGTTAAGAAAGCTTGCCACGACTAAACTAATGGAAACCATTGAAAGGCTTGAAATTATTCCTATAAAAAGAATACTTCCGAAATTACCTTCCGGCCTGTAACCTAACGCAACGGCTGTCCAATAAGAAATAACAATAGCGGCTATAGAAATAACGGCCTGTACAATGCAAACGCCAGTAAGAAAATTGAACGAACCGAGACGGCTTAGTTTCAACCGGATGAGAGTCTTTTTATCGTTTTCCTTCACAATTGAGGCAGTTGCGGTAAATAGAATCATCAAAACAGATAATGATATTAATCCTGGTACATATTGTTCAAATTCATTTATAGGTAATCTTTTTTCCAAAAAGGTTTCGGAAATTGAAGCCGGAAGCGTTATATTTGCAGCCGCCATGCCTTGTTGATTAACTGCATTACCAACCAATACAGCCGCCACCATATATTTGGCGTTACTCATGCTTCCATAAAAATGAACGACAGTTTGGTTAGGTGTTTCGCTTCTGTCCACGCTGATTTTGGAATAGTCATTTGGAATAACAATTCCGATGTCCAGGGTTTTATCTTTCACTTTTATTTTCAGATCATCAGTGTTTTTAATATTGATGATATGGAATAATACAGTGTCACTGGGCCCTTTTATAGTGTTGATGGAGTTTACTAGCTCCATGGATGATTTTCCTTCATCGAGATTCATAATTCCGATTTTATAGGTAGTAGGTGATTGTCCATAGAACAAATATATCAATAGTAAAAAGAACGGTGAAAACATTAAAACAAGGGCGAGAATCTTCCAATCTCTAATACTTTCTTTTAATGATTTAACTATTGTAGCAAATAGTTTCATTGACGAAGCCCCCTTCCTGTCATTGAAATAAATGCATCTTCAAGTGTGCGCTTTCGCATACTCATATCATCAATATGCATATTTAAATCCTTCAGCGTCTTATTGACTATCGGAATCAGTTCAATAACGTCTCCAGCACCAAGCAGCAAAAGACCATCGGAATACTTTTTTTCGGTAAATATCGGTGGAATAGCTTTTAATAGTTTATCAATCTTATCTTGATTTACACCACTTATTCTTACTTGTATAATATCTCCTGCACCGGTCTTCTCCTTTAGCTTTTCAGGTGTATCTGTTATGAGTATTTTTCCATGGTCAATAATGGCCACCCTATGAGACAGTCTATCTGCCTCGTCCATATCGTGCGTCGTAAGTATTACAGTTTTATCTTCCGACAATCGTTTAATAAAATCACGTACAAGAATTCGGCTTTGAGGGTCCAGACCAGCCTGAGGCTCATCCAAAATGATGAGTTTAGGGTCGTGAACGAGAGCCAGTGCTATATTCAGCCTTCGCTGCATTCCACCCGAAAGCGTGCCGGCAAGTTTATTTCTTTTATCGTATAAACCAAGCACTTCCAGAAGGTCTTTGGATCTTTTTACAGCATTATGAAAGGATAGTCCGTAAGACATCCCCACAAATTTCAATTGCTCTAAACAGGTCAATTGCTCCCATATGACAATATCCTGAGGGCAAAACCCAATCAAGCTTTTTATCTTATCATAATTTTCAGACATTGAAATGCCATCTAAAACCACATTGCCGCAATCTGCTTTAATAAGACCGCACAACATTTTTATGGTTGTGGTTTTACCGGCACCATTTGGCCCTAACAAACCAAATACTTCACCCCTGCATACGGAAAAATTTATATTGTCTACTGCCATGAAGTCACCGTAGTGTTTGCATAATCCTTCCACAGAAAGAAATGTCTCTTTTTTCATTCAGCAATTCCCCCTTATGTTTCTGAAGTACCAAACAGCCTGTCAATAAACTCAAAAGCGATATTCCTATTATCAGCTTCCCCAAACGGCATAAATTGGCTAATTCGGAAGAAACTTAATCCATAAATCATGGCTAGCATGGCATATGCCGCATTTTTTTCATTCAGTTCATTCACTGAATAAACTTTTTTTGCATTCTGTACTAGTAGAGAAATACCTTCAACATCATTTTCATAAGTTTGCCTCATGATATTCTTTAGTTCATCATCAATTGAAGCCATTGAGATAAACTGAATAAATATTTTTGCAATTCTTTCCTGCGGCAATCGGATTTTTTCTGCTCCTTCCAGAGTGGAGACATTGATAGTTTTATCATCCATGCTTGATAACGCAGGAAGTGAAACTTCCACTATGGTTTTTACCATATCAAGCGGATTCATGTCTTCTTTTATGGAAGTACTTATTTTCAGACTATAAGCTGCTAGGAATTGTTTAAGACTTTCAAGAACTAAATTTCTCTTAGATTTAAAATAGTAGGCAACGATTCCTTTTGAGAAACCTGCCTTTTCCGCCACCATATCTAATGTAAGGCCATCAATGCCGCTCTCATATATGCATTCCAAGGTTGCATTGATAGCCTCTGATCTGCGGATAGGTTCCATTCCAAGTTTTGGCATAACGCACCCCCATAAGTTTTTTTATTTTGACCAGTCAGAATAATATAATTATATGATACTGACTGGTCAAGTGTCAACTGATAAAGCCCGTAACTGTAGAGTTATACGAGTAGGAGCTCGCGGTTAATTACAGCCGCAGTGCCACGCCATATGCTTACTTATTTTTGTTTTTTGGAATTAATATTACTTATATTACTAATTCATAAGGAAACACTATCTATGGAGGTGTTTTCTATGAGCGAACTTGAAGATTTATTAAAGGATGTAGAAGTTTTACGTGGGCAATTAGAAAGATTAATAAAGGAAAAGAAAGGCAATTTAGTGGATGCAGAAGTTGTAACTGCCAGTAAAATACTAAATGCAGCATTAAATCAATATAATAAGTTTATTAAAGATAAAATTGATACTGAGCCATGATGGCTCTTTTTTTGTGCATGAATAGGTGCATTTACCCAGTCACTCAAGCTTTATAACATTTTCTATAGCAGAATTTTTCATAAGACATAGCCAATAGATATATGTATACTGACAAAATAATAATTAAAAAAGCAGATTTAAAAAACAATATATTTATGATAAAATATAGAAAAGCATTAACAATTTAATAGCGTCACTAAGGATGAAACCGTATATAAAGAAAATGTATCTTCTAAAATACTTTGGAAAGTGGTAGAAAGCATGGGCATAAGATTAAGGAACAGAAGAAATGTTGTACGGGCAATTATAATTTTGATTATTATGATTTTCATAGGAGTAAAAGGAATTCAGTTTTTAAACAATTCAGCATCTAAAGGTAAGGACGATAGTAAAACGGCAAATAACAGGACAGAACAGGAAATATTAAAAGGTAAAAGCCTGGAAGTAAAGGAAAATGGTGATATAAGCCTTGATGAAAGCAATTACTTCATTAGGTACAGCATAGCAGTTACCGATGGCTAGGACTATGAAGGCTATCATCAAGATAAAGATTATATTTATCTAAACATGAAAAATTCTTCAAAGGTTTCTTTAAATACCAAAAGCTTTAAAGAACCGAGTAAAGACATTATTCTGGCTGACATTAACGGAAAACCTACTTTGACCATAAAGAAAACCTATACAGATAACAATTTTGTTTTCTTTGATGAAGTGATTGGCAGTATTGTAATACTCATAAGTAAAGAGGTTCAGCCATTTAAGCATTCAGTGGTACTGGATCCCGGACATGGGGGTGTAGATCCCGGTGCGCCCGCTTATGACTATAGCTTTGAAGAAAAAGATATCACTTTAAAAATACAGAAGGATTTAAG